>NZ_CANMXD010000006.1:0-223865 GCF_947501725.1 uncultured Planococcus sp.
TACCGAAGTCATCTGATCGCAGCCTAGCTGCAGGGTACCTTTTTTTATAAACTGTCCACTAAATGGGGCGCGGATCAGTCTAAGCCGGGTTCACTTCTTTTAATAATTCTTTTACTTTTTTCCCGACAAGGCCTGCTGAAGCCGGGTTCTGCCCTGTAACTAAACGCCCTGACTCGATAACGCAAGCCGTGAACGGCAGCTGCGCTATTTGAAATAAGGTTCCCTGATCTCTCAGCGCCTGTTCCAATGAAAAGGGAATATCACTGTACATCCCCATTATTTTTTCTTCCAAATCTGAAAATCCAGTCACGACATGGCCAGCCAACAGGTTTCGGCCATCGGACAACTGGATATTCTGCAGAGCACTTGGTCCATGGCAGACAGCCGCCACCACACCACCCCTTTCATAAATGGACGCTGTCAATTGCTGCAAGCCTGAATGATTCGGAAAATCGACCATCGTTCCATGGCCTCCCGTAAAGTAAATGGCAGCATAGTCCCGCCCTTTAACCTGCTCTGGGGTAAGCGGTTTTTTCAGTTTGCTCATCAGTTCATCATCCATATAGTAATGGCGTGTTCGCTTATGGGCAACCGCTTCCATCAAACTGAGCGGATCAATTGGAACGCGGCTGGAAGCGGTGCTGATAATTTCCACTTTAAAATCATCCTTGATTTCATGATAAAAATCGGTCAGCTCCCTTAGCCAAAGGCCGGTTTTCCTCCCTCTTGCTCCAACTACAGCTTCATTCGTCACAACAATCAATATTTTTTTCATAGCTGTCTCCTTCCACGTCGGATTTACTTATTTCTTTTTTATTCCCTTTACTCAGAAAATTACTCACTCTCCCAAAATGAATCATTTACTTAATTTATATAACATTTTATTGTTACTTTTTACTTTGTCGTGTGGTAAAATAAGATCAAATAGGGAGGGATAAATATGAAGACTTTTTTGTCTTTAATTGCAGCTGCCATCCTGATGTTCAGTTCGTTTTTGTCTCCCGCCAAAGCGATTGTTTTGTTTGATGATGTCTTTGCCAATCACCCATTCGCTTTTGAAATCGCTTACCTTTACGAAGAAGGAATCATCAATGGTTACCCAGATGGCACCTTCAGACCTGACGACCCTGTTACACGTGCCCACGCTGTCGCGATGATCGGACGTGCCTTGAACCTGGACGACACGCCCCGTTCCACCGGTTTTAGAGATGTTCCCGCAAGCCATCGATTCTCTGGTTATATCGCTTCCGCCGCCGAAGAAGAAATCATTTACGGGTTTGCGAATAATTATTTCCGGCCCGACTGGACTGTCACCCGGGGCCAAACTGCCGCAATACTCGACAGAGCCTTCTACTTCCCTGAAGCACCAGACAACAATTTCCGGGATATGAGTAAAAATCACTTTGCTTTTGATGCTGTCTCAAGACTGGCTCATCAAGGAGTCGCACGCGGCTATCCGGACAACACTTTCCGTCCTGACGTTCCAGTTACCCGTGCTCAATTCTCTGCATTTCTGGCTCGCACCATCGAACCTTCTTTCATTCCTGACAAACAGGATTTGCTTGAGACGGCTAATGACATTCTGGCTGAGTTGAAAGCTAAGGATTTCGGTGATGTCGCAGCTTATGTGAATTCTACAGAAGGATTGACCTTCTGTCCTTACAGCGGTGGCTGTATTGACAATGGAGGGGTAACTTTCACCAAAGCACAACTGCCAGGTTTCATGAATGATCCCAATGATTATCTATGGGGCTATCAAGACGGCAGCGGCTTCGAAATCAACTTGACACCTGCTGAATATTACAGTGAGTACTTGATGGATACAGATGCGACTTATAACGCCAAAGAACGCTATGGCCGAACTGTCCAGCCAACTACTCATGAGTTTATCCACCGGTTGTATCCTGAAGCGACCATTGTCGAGTACTATTTCCCTGGAACAGACCGCTACGATGGAATGGACTGGCAAAGCCTGAACATGGTATTTGAGAAGAACAGCAACGGCGACTGGGTGTTGGTGGCCATCATCAATGACCGCTGGACCATCTAACCCAAAAGAGCCCGTAAAGAAAGACCCGGCATGTCAACTGCCGGGTCTTTCTGCATTTTCCTTATGCTGTTTCAATAGAACGGTTAAGGCCGCCTGGAATTTCTCATTGTCTTCCGGACGCCTTTTTTTCGGCCCTTTCATCCTGCCTCCGCCTTGCCTGATTTTCTTGGCGACATGACGGCCATGCAGCAATTGCTCAATATTTTCATCTGAATAGACACGTCCGTTTTGATCAATCGGAATTCCGCGTTTGGCGAGTACCATTGCCGCCAGTCCATAATCCTGGGTAACGACAATATCCCCTTTCTTTACTCTGTTAACCAAAACGAAGTCAACTGCATCTGCCCCTTTTGAGACGGTGATGGTTTCCGCCCCTTCCCTGTGCATCTCGTGGGAAGTATCGCAAATCAAAATGACCGGCAACTGGTATGCTTTAGCTAAATCGATTGTCTGGCTGACGACCGGACATCCATCTGCATCAATAAGAACTTTGATCATTATTTCCCTGCCCCTTTCGCCATCTCATCCACCAGTTTTTCAGCCGCTCTCCGGTAAAGGTTGCTGGTATGGACAAGAGATGCGATGAGCAGCACACGTTCCAGCTCTTCCGATTCCTCAATGCCTGCCGTTTGTTCGGCAGCTTCTCTCGCTTGGCGCTTTAAACCGTCTGCGAAAATTTCCGCATTGCCTTGTTGAAGGCTTAAATAACTGCTGTAAAACTGTTCCAGATCCAGCTCTTTTTGTGCCGCTTTTTCATTAATGCCATTCAATACCAGCTTAACGTCATTGATGGACAGCGCACTTTTCATCTGATAGATCAAGTTGATCAACATGACGTGGTTCCGGCTGTATTTCTTATTTTGCACTGGATAAAACAATTTTCCCTTCGCGTAATTATTGATCATGGTTTTGGTCAGGATTTTCTCATCCGGATGCCGCTTCGATTCGGCGAAACTGGATTCAAACAATTGAATGACCTGATCGATATACAGATCAATCTTTGGAATATCCTCTGGCAGAACCTGATTATGGAAAGCCATCTCTTCGATGATTCTATCTGCTTTTCCCATTTCCCTTCACGCTCCCTGTGGTACTTCATACTGGCTATTTTACCTCATTATCATTTTTTCTCCAAACTTGACTCTGTTTATTAATACGAGTATCTTTATATGTAGTTTCAATAACTAGATACAACAAGGAGCTGTTTTACATGACTGACTACATCCGAGAACCCTTTAACGCCCTCTCCCATTTGTTCGGCGCAGTGCTGTCCTTAGCTGCCCTCTTGGCGATGGTCATCAAAACCACCTATGCCAACGAATCTGCCCTGCATGTCACAGCCGTCACCATATTCGGCATCAGCCTGATTCTCTTGTACACCGCTTCCACTATTTATCACTCAGCTATTTCACAGCCGCATATCATTGCCTTTTTGCGAAAGCTTGATCACTCGATGATCTTCGCCTTGATTGCAGGTTCCTATGCACCGTTCTGTCTGATCGCCCTTGGCGGAACACTCGGCTGGACTTTGTTTTCACTTGTGGCCATGTTGGGATTGAGCGGCATCTTCTTTAAGATGGTGTGGTTCCACTCCCCAAGGTGGCTGTCGACCGCCATCTATATCGCTATGGGCTGGATCATCATCTTCGCCGTCGTGCCGCTGGCGGACAGCCTGTCGCTGACGGGCTTGCTGCTGCTCGTTGCAGGAGGGATTTCCTATACAGTTGGTGGAATCATCTATGGAATAAAGCCCGATTTCCTGTCTTCTAAATACCTCGGCTTCCATGAAATTTTCCATCTGTTCATCCTGTTCGGCAGCCTCTGCCACTTTCTTTCTGTTTATTTTTATGTGTTGTAGAGAGAAAAGCGGAAGCGCCCGTGGAGCTCTGACGGGCATAAGACAGACCGGCGAAGTGGCATGTTTTCAGCCGCACAGCTGGGCTGGCTTATGACCCAAAGAGCTGGGCGCTGGAGTCTGGACAGAGAAAAGCGAAGGCAGCCGTCTAGGCGCGACAAGCGCTGGAAGCAGTACCGGGAATGGCGTCCTTTGCCATTCTTGGTACTGCTGAAGCGACTCGAGGGGCTGGCTGCCGGAGTCTGGACAAGAGAGAAAAGCGGAAGCGCCCGTGGAGCTCTGACGGGCATAAGACAGACCGGCGAAGTGGCATGTTTTCAGCCGCACAGCTGGGCTGGCTTATGACCCAAAGAGCTGGGCGCTGGAGTCTGGACAGAGAAAAGCGAAGGCAGCCGTGTAGGCGCGACAAGCGCTGGAAGCAATACCGGGAATGGCGTCCTTTGCCATTCTTGGTACTGCTGAAGCGACTCGAGCGCCTGGCTGCCGGAGTCTAGCGGAAGCCCCTAAGAAATTAACACTGCAGATCATTCAAATCGAACTGTCAGAATGATATGATAAGTGTTAAACCAGCCGAAAGGGGCTTTCTCATGAAAAAACTGGATTCACAGCAAACTGACATGGCTACTGTTTTATATGAAGCTTACCTTAAAGGTCAGACGATACCGAAAGAACAAATACCCGCATCTTTAGAGAAGCGCACAGCGTATGCCATACAGCATGCAGTCACTGCCAATAAGACCAGACGTGGCCAGGAAGAATTGAAAGGCTATAAAATCAGCTTGACGAGCAGGGAAACCCAGGAGCTTTTCCAATCAGAAACTCCTTTATACGGGGCCCTCACCACCTCATCTTTATCGGATGGCATCATTGAACTGGATTCGATGTCTTCTCCATTGATTGAAATCGAATTGATCTTCATCGCCAAGGAAGACCTCTCGGCAGCGGATGACATTCCTACGCTCCTGCAGAAAACCCAAGTCGCACCAGGCATTGAAGTGCCGGATTCCCGATTTGACGACTGGTTCCCAAAGATCACTCTTGGCCAAGTCGTTGCCGACAGTGCCGTAGCCGGAAAGATCGTAACCGGCTCGCCACTCGACAATGTCAGCTATGAACAGTTGGAAAAGCTTCCTGGAAAACTGACATTGGACGGCCAGGAAATTGCGGCGGATACTTCTGCTGAAGTCCTGGACCACCCCGTCAACGCACTCCACTGGCTGGTCAATGAGTTGGACGGCCACGGCTTAACGGTCAAAAAAGGCATGGCCATTTCATCCGGCACCTTCATTTTGCCGAAGAAGCTGGAACGCGGACTCTATGAAGCCAGCTACGGTGAATTGGGTTCTGTCACTCTAACAGTAAATTGAGGGTCCGCGGTCAAATGACCAGCAGCAAACGGGAATTCAGGGACATTGCTGGAATCGGTTCTCCGTCGATCGCTTCAAAACTAGTAACGGGTATGATGATGCCCCGTCAAGGCAGTTTTAAAGACCGCCACTATGTGATTCCGGAAGCATTTTAGCTTGCGGACAGTATTGTGCCGGGTTTGGACTGTATTTCATTAGTTTGGATAGTATTTTTCGTATTTGGATAGTATTTCACCCAATTTGGACAGTAAGCTCTATTAATGGAATAAAACAATTCTTCTTTTCAAATAAAACCCACAAAAACCGCTGGAGAAAAATGATGAATTTTTCTCCAGCGGTTTTATTTCAGGAATTTATAGGACTGCCCACACTTTTAATGTGCAGTGCCACGGTTCTTCGACATGATCCATGTATAGTAAAAAACAATAAGTATCACAAATATACCCAGCATCAAATAGAGATTTGAATAGCCGGCGACTCCTGCAAGCAAGCCAAGCGACACCGAACCGATTGCAATTCCGCTGTCGTAAAAGGCGAAGAACGTTCCTGTGGCGTAACCGCTGCGATGTTTTTCAGCTGCCTGTATGGCAAGACTTTGGAAACTTGGCAGCAAGGTTCCGTAGCCAAGGCCCACCAACGCCCCCGACACCAATAGCATCCACGAAGACTCGGTAAAACTCAACGATATAAGCCCCACTCCAAAGATGACAATGGATGGAATGATGACGACGTTAGCCCCGATGACGTCAAATATCCTTCCAGTGAATGGACGGACAATCAGCATCGCAATGGCATAAACGACGAAAAAGAAACTTGCAGCTTTGATCAGCCCCAGTGATTCCGCATAGACAGAGATGAATGTCAGGATGCTCGCATAAGCAAAGGAGATGAAAAAGCCGACCGTTGCAATCGGCATCGATTTTTTCTCGAGAAAATCATTGATCGTCAATTTATGTTTTTCCTCTTTTTCAAACAGCACTTCATCCACTTTAACGGCTAACGCACAAAAGAAGCCAATAATCATGATAACGGAAAAAATGATGAAAATTGTCTGTGCCGATATATACGGCTGCAGGGACAAAGCAATGAACGGTCCGGCTACAACAGCCAGATTCATCGCAATGCCGTAATACCCCAAGCCTTCACCACGCCGCTCAGGCGGAATGATATCCGCTGCAATAGCTCCAGCTACAGTCGTCAGCAAACTGAACCAGATCCCTTGGAAAAAACGCAGCAGCAACAGCACGGTAAAACTTCCGATAAATACATACAATACCGTACTGACAGTAAACAGGAAAAGTGAAACAATCAATATTCTCTTTTTCCCGAACTTCTCCAAAATCATTCCTGCAAAGAAACGCATGATGATAGCGGACAGCAGGAAAACGGAAACAGCCAAGCCCCCTTGGGTAGCCGTACCGCCTAAATCATTCAGCACAAATAGCGGCATGAACGTCAGCAGTGCATAGAAAACCACAAAAATAAAAAACGTGCTTATTGAAATATTAATAAAGCTTTTTGTCCAAATCGGTCTTTTTTCAGCCATTCTTTACATCCTTTTCACCAGAACTCTTCATTCCTATTTTTCTCAGCAATACAATCAGTTGATCCTGTTCTTCATTCGAAAGACCCGAAACCAGCCTTTCTTCTGCCTGCCGAATCCGATTTTCGATTGCCGGCATCTTTTGTTCAGCAAAAGTGGAAAGCTGCACAATCCGTTCCCGCTTGTCCTGTCCTTCACGGCGGAAGATCCATCCGCTTTCCTCCAAACGGACAATCGTCCTCGTCACAGTCGGGGCCTCGACGTTCATGTATTGCCAAATCTCTTTTTGAGTCATCGAACCGAATTGTTTCAGACAAAACAGGATGGACCATTGGGAACTGTAAAGTTCAAATTCCTTTAAGGCCTCGTTCACTTCCTTGATCGACAAACGGGATTTTTGATGAATTTCGTGAAACAATAATTTTTTCATAAGTTTACCTCTTATTTTATTTACTTAGGTAAGTATATGCCCCTTCCAACACCTTGTAAAGAAAAGTATTTCGACTCCCAAAAGAAAAAGGCGATCTCCTAACGGAAATAGCCTTTCTGCTTTTATTACACGAGGAAGCCATGTTTTTTTGCATCAAACAATAATTCTTCGCGGAATTTCGGGTGGGCGATTGCGGCGAGACGCTTGGCACGTTCTGAAATGGAAACACCGTGCAAACGGGCTACTCCATACTCCGTGACGATATTGTCGACATCGTTTTTCCCGGTGGTCACTACAGAACCTGGCGCAAGCGCCAATTTGATCCGTGACAGGGTATCATCTTTTGCAGTAGAAGGCATGCAAATATAACCTTTGCCGTTTTCAGCGAACCGCACGCCACGGGCAAAATCAATTTGGCCACCACTTGAAGAATAATACTTGCCGCCAACCGTCTCAGACGCACATTGGCCGAACAGATCCACTTCAGTTGTGGAGTTGATGGAGACGATATTCTTTTCTTTAGCGATTTCCCTCGGATCATTGACGACACTGACCGGCTGGAATTCAACAGCCGGGTTATCATCGATGAAATCATAGAGATTTTTGGAGCCGAAAGCGAAAGTGGCGATAATTTTACCGGGATTGGTGAATTTCCGCGATCCATCGACTGCACCGGCAGCTACCAGGTTTGCGACACCATCAGGAAGCATTTCCGTGTGAATCCCTAAATGGCGATGGTCTTTCAACATGCTGATGACAGCATTGGGAACCGCCCCAATTCCAATTTGCAACGTATCTCCGTCTTGAATATCCTGAATGATCGTCGACGCAATCAGCAAATCTTTATCGCTGATTTCCGGAACTTTCTCTTCTGACAGAGGTGCATGATGCTCAACATACCCTGCAATTTGGCTGATGTGGATCTGGTTGCGTCCATGTGTCCGGGGCATATGGTCATTCACTTCCAGAATGAATGGCACTTTCCCGATAAAATCGGCAATATAATCAGCTTGTGTACCTAAAGTGAAATAGCCATGTTTATCCATCGGTGAAGCCACGGTCATGATCATCGACATTTTGGTTGTCTTCTGAAGCAGCCGGGGCATTTCATGGAAGTTATTTGGAACCAGCTCCATTTTTGCCTGTTGGTAGACCTTCCGTGTGGCACCGCTCAGAAAATACGAAACGTGCTTCAATTGCTCTATTTCACCTTGAATATAGGATCTTGAGCGCAAAGCCAGCATTTGATGGATTTTCACACCATCTAGTTGTTCAGCGTTTTCCTCCAATATATCCAATAACCGGATTGGTTCCCCATTCGCGATTGGAACAATCAAATCAGCTTTTGCATCGATCAACGCAATGACTTCCTGTGGGCTTAATTTCTTTCCCATTTTGTAACCCCCTGTTTGCTTCGTTATGCTACAACTTTACCACAGATCAAAGAGACGCCAGTTTTTCGGAAATTTCTGCACAATTCCGTCTTTTCCTTCCACTAAAAAAACCGTCATTTTTTTTGACGGTTTTGATTTTTTAAGGCAAAGCCAAAACCAGCTAAGCCGAATAATGCCATGAGCGCCCATAAGATCGCCAGAATAATGGAGCCTATTCCGTCACTGCCTTCCATGACAGCTGTCAGCTGCAGGGCAAAGAAAGCCAGACTGATGAGGGCAATGGCCCCAAAATAGATAAGTCGTGCTTTAAAACTGAAATGCTTCATTTTCCCGACCCCTTTGGTTTTTCATTGTTTTCTACACGTTTTTGTCCAGGCGAGCATAGACAGCAGGAAAAGCTCAAATGCGTTGGTGCCCACTGAACTTTCTAGCGAAACTGGAACAGCGCTGTCGCTTCCTACTAACCACTGCACCAATCAGCATTCACTTTCAGCCGACCACCTGCCGTGAATTACCGATTACTCTTACCATTCACTTTTACAGAAAGCTTCAAACGTCCAGATCCATCATCCTGATTTTATTTGAGGAGAAATTTTGTCCGGCTGTAGCCTTCTTTTGATTTCTCGACTTCCAAGATGGCCGGAATCGCTGCCTTCAGTTCCTGCACATGTGAAATGACGCCGATCATGCGTCCTGATTTTTGCAGGTCAATCAAAGTTTCAATTGATTTGTTGAGCGACTCTTCGTCCAGTGAACCGAAGCCTTCATCGATGAACATTGTATCAATTGAGACATTTCCCTGGAAACTTTGGATGACGTCTGCCATTCCAAGTGCCAGGCACAGCGAAGCATTGAACTTTTCCCCGCCTGACATGGTCTTCACATCACGCGTCTGCCCTGTATAAGCATCGTAGACGTCCAAACCCAATCCACTTTGTTTGCCGCGTGATTCCTGGCGATCGCTGCGGATCAAGTGGAACTGGCCGTTGGACAAATTCTTCAGCCGCTCATTGGCCGATAGGATGATCTGCTCCAAATACTCGATTTGGAGATAGCGTTCAAATGAAAGCTTCAAACCGTTCTGGCCCCGGAGCATGTCGTGAAGATCCGCAATCCGATTCAGGGTTTGCTCAGCTTCGAGCGCTTTTCCAATCACCTTCTGGATGCTGGCGATCAAAAGCGCCCCTGCTTTTTCGAAGTCCTGCGAACGGTTGCGTTCCGCAAGCGCCTGTTCATAAGCTTCTTTCAACTCCGCCAGCTCTGCTGCTGCCTGGCTCAAATCTTTTCGGCTTTGAGCAGAGAGCAGTTCTTCCAGTTCACCGACCTGTTGCTGCAGAGTATGGCGTGCCTGGCTGAATTTCTGGATATCCTTTTTCAAAGCTGCAAAAGCCGCATCCCCCAGTTTTGCCTGTTGATAGGCTTCTTCAGACTCAAATGCCGATTTTTCCAGCGCTTCCGCAAATTGTTGCTGTGCTTTGTCTTTCTTGCCGGCTATTTCTTCTGCGGTAGCTTTGGCATGACGCACGGAAACCAGAGAACTTGCCAGCCCTTCTTTCGATTTTTGGAACTGGTCCTGAGCGCTTGTCCAGCTTTGCTCCAACTGCTGCCTGCGTGAAGCTGTCTGCTCCAATTGTCGCTTCAGAACAGACAATTCCCGCAGTTCTTCTGGTACCGCAGCCAGTTCGTTTTCATAGACTGCCTTGGCTGTTTGGCAAGAAGCTTGCTGTTTCTGCACTCTTTCCGCTATTCCGTGTCTGTTCTGTTCCAGTTGCTCAATTTTTTGGGAACAGATCGCCACCTGCTCTTTCCATTTCCGCATTTCCTGTTTGCCGACTTGCTGTTTCTTCGTCAGCTCAGTTAACTTTCGTTTCGTTTGTTCCAGCTGGAGCGCTTGCTCTTCAATCTGGCCCGCTGCCAGTTTCAAGTCCGCCAGATCTTGTCCTTTTTGGTCCAGTTGTTCCTGCACAGCAAACAGTTTAGCTGAAGCATTGCGGTATTCTCTATCTACTCCATCAAATTCTGTTTTCGCCGCTTCCACTTGTTCTTTCGTCACCATCTGGCCTTCGATTTTCAACTCTGTTCCAGGGTGATCCAAGCTTCCACAGACAGGGCAGGCTTCCCCGGCGCGCAACTGTCCGGCAAGAACATGCGCCTGATCGGCAAACCACTGCGCTTCCAATTGGCGATAAGCTGAATCTGCCTGCTCAAAGGCCATCTTTTGTTCTTTCTCAAGAGCCTGTTGCTGCTGTTCCTGGAGTTTCAGCGAGATATACTCACTTGTTACGCGGCTCTTTTCAGTTACGGCTGCCAGTTCCTGCTGTGTTTCATCAGACAATTCCAAAAAATCTTCCAGCTCGATAACTTTTTCATCCAATTGCTTTTTCTCATCTTTTTGGGCGGCGAATTCTTCTTCCGCCTGGTTCAAGAGCTTTTCCGATTGCCGCACGTTCTTCTCGAGACGGACAAGATCATCTTTTTTCTCGTCCAACTCCTGGATGGCAGGCAATAGCTTTTCCAAATAGACAAGCTGCTCACGCAATTGGTCGCGTTCACCTTGAAGCGCCTGTTGGGCAATAAAGCTTGCCTCAGCAGAAAGCTTTGTTTGTTCCGATTGCTCTTGTTGTTGGATGGCCGCTTTCAGAAGCTCATTTTTTTCGATTTCATTGTTGCGCAACTCATGAAACAAACTCTCGATCCCCGAAATGTAGCTGGCACGCTCTGCCGCTTGCAACGCTTTTTCCTTGTCTGCATAGTCCAATTGCAGTTGGTCGAGCCGTTCAAGCTGGCCTTTCTTTTCATCCAGTTCATCGAAACGGCCATTCCACTTTTTCGCTTCGTGATAGGCGGTCATTTTATCGGTATGGAGCTGATATACAGCCTGATACTTCTGTTCATCCAGACTGATCTTATCCTTGTAATAAACGACTTCTTTTTCCAGGCCGTCCAGCACCTGATTGATGTTCATATGTTCGCGGCCCAATACTTCAAACAGCGCAGAATCACGTTGCGGCAAGGAAGTGGCGATCCGCTGGACGAAGCTGTTCAGGTCATGTTGTTCGCGCTCAAATTTTTTCGCCGCCTCATCCTTCTTCTGCTTGAGGCGTTCACTGATCAGTTTATACGGCTCCGTCTTAAAGATTTTCCGGAGAATCTCTTCTTTGTTATCTGTTTCAGATGTCAGGAGTTTACGGAATTCGCCTTGCGGCAGCATGACGATTTGGCTGAACTGATTTTGCGTGAGGCCGATGATTTCTTCCACCCGACGGTTGATCTCCGAGACGATCTGCCGCTCAACACATGGCTTTTCGCCTTCTGCACTGCGTTCAAAGAATTCATAGCGTTCCCCGGTTGCGCTTTTATTGCCTTTTTTGACATGGCCCATCTGGCGCAGGATCCGGTAGATCTTGCCGTGGATTTCAAATTCCATTTCCACACAGGTATGGGTCGCGTCATCCGCAAAGTCGCTTCTCAAGATACGTGATTCACTGCGGTCAGAGCCGCTCGCTGAACCATATAAAGCAAAACAGATGCCGTCAAAGATGGTGGTCTTCCCCGAACCCGTGCTGCCTGAAATGACAAACAGCTGGTTTCCCTGCAAGTCAGCGAAATCGATTTCTTCAGTGTTTTTATAAGGACCGAATGCAGTCATCTTCAGTTTTAACGGTCTCATGACTTCACCTCTTCTTTTTCAGCAGGTTCCTCATGAAGGAACTCCTGAAGTACGTCTTTGAAAATATCAGCGGTTTCATCTGTTGCTTTCTCACCTTTCACTTCCTCGTAAAAGGCATGGAATAAAGACAGGGAATCCATTTTTCGGCGTGAACCGGCGTCACTTTGCATCATGCTTCCCGAAAAGTTTCTTCTTTCCACATGCATGGCGTTCGGGTAGACTGAGCGCACTTTTTCCATCGGAAACAGTACCGGCGCATCGTCCAATAAAGTCACGAAGACAAAATCGTCACTGATTTCATGGCGCAGAATTTCATCCATCGTGCCTTCGACCGTACGCATATTGCGCCTTGGGGAAAATAGCCGCTTGGTTACCGAAACCTCTCCTGCTGCATCCATTTCAACAATGTGGAAGCCTTTTTGATGATGTTCTTCTGAAATCGAATATTTTAAAGGAGAGCCCGAATAACGGATGGTTTCATTCCGTACATAATGGGCTTTGTGCAAATGGCCGAGAGCAGTATAGTGGAAACCTTCAAAATGATGGGCATCCACATGCTCTGCTCCGCCGATCGACAGCGGACGTTCAGAATCGCTGGTATTCTCTTCCTGTTCCCCGTGAGGCGTGACAAAGGCATGGCCGACAAAGACATGTCGGGCTTGTGTGTCATACGCGACTTTGATGTTTTCAGTGATAGCCTTCATGGCGTCATTATGGCTGCGGATCGCATCGTCTCCAAACGCATAGCGCACCATCGAGGGATCCGTATAAGGCACCAGATGGAAATGGACTTCTCCGAACTGGTCGTTCAGGACAACCGCCTGATGCTCTTTATGGACATGGCCCGCGATATGGAGTTCGTTCATCTTCATCAACCGGCTGCCGAAGTTCAATCTTCCTGGGCTGTCATGGTTCCCCGCTACTGCCAGGACCGGCGTATTCAAATCCAACACGATTTTCGCCAACACCTCATCCAGTAAGTTGACAGCGTCGGTTGGCGGCACTGCCCGGTCATAAAGATCTCCTGCAATGATCACAGCATCAGGCTGTTCTTCTTTTATTGCATCTATGAATTGCGCCAGCACAAACTGCTGTTCTTCTGTCATGTAAATTCCTTGGACCAGCTTGCCTAAATGCCAGTCAGCGGTATGAAAAAACTTCATCGGAATGCCCCTTTCTTTGTTCGCAAAAGAATATATGTTCGTTCCATTATACACGATACTACACACTTGTTTTAACCAGGACTATGTTTTATAATAAGAACAAACGTTCTTATTAAGAGGAGGGGTACTCATGAAAGCACAGATACTCAAGGCTTTTAGCCAGCAGCAACTTATCGACATGATGTATATGGCCAATGATGGCAGCATCAGCAAACGCCGCGTCAAAATTTTGAAGGTCAGCGGAGATTCGTTCCAGGCCTATTGTTTTCTGCGCCGCAGGAAACGGACCTTTAAAATGGAGAATGTACTTTCATTGATGCCTGTCATCCCTAAAGAGCGCCAGATCATTTAAGCTCGCCCGCCCTTATGATACACTGGAAGAAATGGTTTTGGAGGGTGAAATGATGAGATTAACTGTTTACCTTGCCGGGGAGATCCATAGCGCCTGGCGTGAAGAAATCAAAAAAAAATCAGCCGCTCTAGATTTGCCCATCGATTTTGTCGGTCCGATGGAAATCCATGAGCGTTCTGACAACATCGGTGAAGACATACTCGGTCCACAGCATGATGCCATTGCTAAAGACCAAGCCGCTTCCAGCTTCAATAATTTGCGCACCGGCGTCCTGATGCACAAAGCCGATTTGGTCATCGCCCTTTTCGGCGAACAGTACAAGCAATGGAATACGGCGATGGATGCCAGCACAGCTCTTGCTTCAGGAAAACCCGTCATCATCATCCGCCCGGAGAAATTGCATCATCCATTAAAGGAATTATCCCGAAAAGCAAACGCCACAGTCGAAACCTGTGACCAAGCAATCAAAGCCTTAACTTATATCTTCGAATAAAAACAGCCACTCGCCCCTTAAAAGATACAAGGTGCGAGTGGCTGTTTTCTCTTTTATTCGTCAGACTGTAGACAAAGCCTGACCAAAATGTATAGCGGTGCATAATCCCCAAGCGGTCCGGCCACTTCGCTTTCCGTGGGCTCAGCTTCAGCCTCCTCGTCACTGAAAAACCCATGCTCCTGCATCGCTGCGCTAGCTTCGTCGCAAACGGGTCAGGCACAGCCCGACTCGCTTCCTGCGGGAGCAGCGAAGCGACGAAGTGCCGAAATCCACTCGGGCGCCAGTCCGAGTTAGTTCGGCGCGAGCCCGCGGAAAGCGTCCGCCTGAAGCGCAGGATCTGGTATAAACAGGATGAAATGCGTATTCATTCTTTAAATGACAGCAATAGTCTTTTGTCTACAAGCTCAACCAATAAAAAAAGCCCCAAAGGGCTTTTTTTATTGGTACCAGCTTCCGACTATCGGGTAATCGAATTGCTCGTTGTTCAAAGCTCTGATGATTCCCATTATCGGAATGATGACGCCTATCAGTCCGAAGACGATCAACATCGGAATGCCGATAAGGAATATGACCAACCAGCTGGAGATGAAGAGTAAAGCGCCAATAACGAGTTGGAACAGCATCGCTTGGATTGACAGCTTCTTCACTTCTTTGTCCATTGAAATCAGAAAAACAATTACCGGGACAAGAAACGGAGCAAAAAACGCACTGGCGTGGACGAGTATTTTTAAACCTGTGTTTTCCATCATGTTAGCCTCCAGTCGAATCTTTCTTATACTCTATATACGGATGGCTGACTGAAAAGTTTCAACTATTATTAACTGTTGCGTAAAACAACTTTACCGAATTGGCTGCCGGAAGCTAAATGGTCAAACGCTTCCTGTGCCTGATCCAACGGAAATGTTTTGTCGATGACTGGCCGCATAGTAAAAGATTCCATATGCGACAGCATTGCCCGCAATTCTTCCCGGCTTCCCATGGTCGATCCAAACAATTGGTATTGTCCATAAAAGAATTTGCGAAGGTTGAAATCGACAGTGTCTTCCGTAGTCGCTCCGAAAATGACAATACGGCCGCCTTTTTTCAGAACATCCAGCGACCGGTTGAAAGTAGCCGCACCTACGCTGTCGATGACAAGATCAATGGTTTCATCCGCCAATTCCTTCGGCCAGTCGCTGTCAGTCGGAATAGCCAGATCGGCTCCAATTTTTTCGGCCTGCTGACGTTTCTCCTCGCTTCTGGAAGTGACAATCACTCGAGCACCCATATTCTTCGCGAACTGAATCAAAAATGTTGCGACACCGCTTCCCGCTCCAGGGATAAACAAGGTATCGCCTTTTTTCAGCTGGCCTTTCGTGAATAAGGCACGGTATCCGGTCAATGCCGGCAATGCCAGGCTGCCTGCCTCTTCCCAGCTCATATAACGAGGTTTTTTTTCCAGTTGTTCAGCGGAT
This sequence comes from uncultured Planococcus sp., assembly GCF_947501725.1. Classification (NCBI taxonomy): domain Bacteria; kingdom Bacillati; phylum Bacillota; class Bacilli; order Caryophanales; family Caryophanaceae; genus Planococcus; species uncultured Planococcus sp. The sequence goes on from NZ_CANMXD010000006.1 coordinate 15,772, forward strand.
ATCGCAATTTTTTCGGCAAAAGTCCCGTGGTCGGGCATTCCCAAAATATCAAATTCCGCTGGCGGCGCGTCACTGTTTGTATACCAACGTAAAGCTGGATTGATGATCACTTCGTCTCCATAGGCAAAGTCGATTACATCATCGCTTACCGACTCCACTATACCCGCTCCGTCAGATCCGATGATCAAAGCTTCCGGCTTATCACCGTAACGCTTGATCAAGCCTAAATCTCTGCGGTTTATGCCCGCTGCCCGTAAGGATACGATGACTTCTCCCGGTTTCGCTTGAGGTTCTTCCGTTTCTTTCACTTTCAATTCACCGGATTCTATTACAAATGCTTTCACTTTATTCACCCTTCCTGAAAATATTCACTGAATAACTCCAATTGCGTCTTGCTGATGATATCCTGTGAGAAAAGTGGAACGTGGATCAGTTGTTGTTTCGGGAAAGTTTCACTAATCTGCTGCAGGTATTTCTTTTCGTGCTTTTTCCGTTCCAATAAAAATTCACCATCCGCCTCTTCCGGCAATATCTTATTGACGATCAAGGTCTTCACATGAAGATGATAATTATGCAGCAGGTCAAGCGCTTTTTTCGTCTCCAAAATAGGCAGGCGTTCCGGATTCAGCACAAAGATAAACCCTGTTTCCTGTTCATCCAGCAAGAGATTCCGTGCCTTTGAAAAACGCTCCTGCCGTTCTCTCAACACATCGTAAATCGGATCTTCCCGTGGTTCGCCATCATTCAACAGCTGCGTGTAATTTTCATTGGTCTTCCGGCGCTTTTCAAGCAGCCCTTCAATCCAGACGCCCATCAATTCCGGCAGCGTCAGCAGCCGGATTGTGTGTCCAGTCGGGGCAGTATCGAACACCAGCTTATCGAAATTCTTGCGCTCTTCCAGAATGATATGGATCAGCTTGTCGAATAATGCCGCTTCGTCTGCGCCAGGAGAAGCTTTCGCAGTATCCAATTGCCGGTTCACTTCCTCCATCATGCTGGAATGGACGGTACCTTTGATATTGGCTTTTACCGTTTTAATATAATTATCCGTTTCAATTTCCGGGTCGATCTCAAGAGCATAAAGATTATCAGCAATCGTTTTTGTTTTGCCGCCGATTTTTTGATTGAAGATATCCCCTACGTTATGGGCTGGGTCAGTGGATATCAATAAAGTCTTATAGCCATTCTTAGCTGACCTCCAGGCAATGGCCGCAGCTGATGTCGATTTTCCGACGCCGCCTTTCCCTCCAACAAAAATAATGTTTTTTGACAGTACATCCATTCTATTCCCTCATTCCTAAAAAACTAACAGCAGCGAATACCGGTTAACGGTGATTTATCCATACCCATCCGCAGATGCCAGTCATGGAATTCTTCGATCATGTAAGGATAAAGTTCTAAGGTGTAATAATAAACAGGATTGGGGATCCCCAACATCTCCGAATAGAGCATCAGGAGAAAGAGATCATCCTCATCCCGAAGTTCACGTGCAATTTCAGTGCGATGCGGCAATTCAAGGACGGCTTCGTAAAAAGCGATCAATTGCTTTAATTTATCGAACACCAACATATCAGCACCTCTTCCTTATATAAACGGAAGGGACCACAAAATTCATGATCCCTTGGCCGCCTATCTATTTTACCCCGCCAGCGGAAAGAGTCTCCCACTAATTGAAGTTTTGATTTATTCGTCTCCTGAAAAATCAGGATCTGTTTTCTTCAGCAATGCCTGAATAGCTGTAAGGATAATCCAAAGTGTAAAGACGAAGATGATGGCACCAAAGATGAACAGCAGCATACTTGGCTGGTCAGCATACCATGCCCATTGCAGGAAGACCTGCTGGAACATCGCCCAAAGCGTCATGAACATCAGGAAAATCATCGGAATGATGGTGATCATGTAATTTCGCCCAAGCTTCCGCAGCCAGATGGAAATCAACAGTAAACTGATGCCGGCGAGCAGCTGATTGGCTGTACCGAATAACGGCCATAGCAGGTAACCACCTGAACCAAAGCCATTTGGCCCTTCAGGAAGCAGCACCAGTGCAGCACTTGCCCCAACAGCGATTGTTGTGGCAACATGTTTTTTTTCAAGAGATGGGATCTTATACTCCACGCCCAATTCCGAAATGATATAGCGCATCAAACGAACTGAAGTATCCAAAGTTGTGGCGGCAAATGATACGACAATGATAGAAACAATCGTTGAAGCGACTTCAGAAGGAATCAACAAGCCTTGAGCCAAATTGGTGGCTCCTTCGATAAAGGCACCTAAACCTGCTCCGTTGGAAGCCTGAAAACTGCTGTAAGTTGCAAAGAATGACTCGCGGTCAGGGAATAGGGTGATAACGGCAATAATTGAAATCAATGCCAAAACCCCTTCACCCACTGCTCCTAAATAACCGACGAAACGTGCATCGGTTTCTTTATCCAGTTGTTTTGACGTAGTTCCTGATGATACCAAGCCATGGAAACCGGATATTGCTCCACAAGCAATTGTGATGAACAGCAACGGGAACCAGGAAATATCCGCGTCTGGATTAGTTGCAGGCGCTGTAATCTCAGGATTAGTAAACAATAGACCGAGATAAAGAATTCCGAGTCCAACAATCAATTGATGGGAGTTGATAAAGTCACGCGGCTGGAGCAGTTTCCAAACTGGCAAAGTAGAAGCGATGTAGACGTAGATCATCAACACGATAATCCAGATAAAGAAGGCTGTGGAGATCGCCCCGAGACCGAATAACCCAGCTCCATCTTCTCCGCCCATGTATTGAACAAGGTCAATCTGCATAAAGCTTACTTGGCTGGCAACAATAGCCGTTATGTACATGACTGCCAGAGCGACCAGTGAAGGAATCAACATCTTCTTATTTTTTCTGTATACTGCGTAGCCAATCCAAATCGCTAACGGAATCTGGATGAATACAGGTATGACACTGGCAGGGTAAGAAATGAACAGATTAGCAATTACCCAGGCGAATACCGCATTGACCATCAGAACCAGAATCAAAATAATGAACAGGAACAAAATCTTCCCGCGCTGGCCGATCAAGCGGTGCGCAAGCGTTCCGACGGATTGCCCTTTGTTCCGGACCGACAAGACCAATGTCCCGAAATCATGGACACCTGCAGCAAAAACGGTACCGAGCACTACCCATAACACTGCAGGCAGCCAACCCCAATACACAGCAATCGCCGGCCCTAAAATCGGAGCAGCCCCAGCGACGGAAGTGAAGTGATGTCCCCATAGAACGAATTTGTTGGTCGGGACAAAATCCACACCGTCTTTAAAACGATGTGCCGGAGTGACATAGTTCGGATCAAGCCTAAAAATATTTTCAGCTATAAATTTGGAATAAAAGCGATATCCCAGTATAAAAATAAAAATTCCAATGGCGGCCAATGCAATTGCATTCACAATCTCAACCCCTTTTCTTTTTTTGCAAGCGCTACAAATCACTTGTATGTCAATCATAGAGGAGTGTCGCAATAATGTAAATGTTCCAAAAATTATTCATTTATCTCCATTATATCAGGCCGGTCTAATTGACTGCTGGGCCGCTTTCCACAGTTAGAAAGGTCCATTTTTTCGCACGGTCAACAGCCACATTTTTCCTTCTCATTCCCCTTTGGCTATCTTTTGTTCATATAACATCAGTTTTGTGTAAATGACTTCAAGGACAGGAACTGAAACTTTCATTTCTTGTGCTTTGCCCAGCAGGTATCCTTGTAAATGTTCGGCTTCTGTAGGCTGCCTTTTTTCGATATCCCGCTGCATGGAAGACTTCATTTCTGCATCCATACTGTTGATCCGCTTCAGTTGCACGTCAACGATTCCTGTCTGGATCGGTGCATCGATTTTTTCCATGATGACTGCAAGCTCCTCCAAAAATGCCTGAATCGTGTGCTGCCCTGTTTCAAGATCCCGTATCGGTCCGATAGGCGTTTCCATCATTGAAGTAATTCCGGACATCGCAGTGATGAACAAATACTTATGCCACATCTCCTGATTGATGTTATCGCTCTTGAGAAATTCCGCTTTGGTTCCTGTAAAAGATTGTTCCAATTTCCTGATACGATCTGTCTGCCCACCTGTCCGTTCTCCATATACCAATTGATGGATGGGGCTTGTCTGAACGATTGTTCCGTCTTCTGCTAAAGTCGTTTCGACAAAGCATAGTCCGCCAATGACTCGTTCTTCTCCGAATGCTTCAATCAATGGCTGTAAATGTGCCATACCATTCAATAGAGGGAGAATCATCGTTTGCGGACCGACAAACGGCTGTACATCTTCTATCGCATTCGCAAGCTGATAAGATTTAGTGGAGATCAAAATGACATCAAACGGTGGACTCTGTTCTTCTTTGGTTATCAGTTTGGGCTTCAGTTGCAGATCGCCATGTTTGCTTTGAATTTTCAAGCCAGTTTGCTGCAGCTTCTTTTTTCTGCCTTCCCTCACGAGAAATGTGACATCTTCCTCTTTTTCCAGTAAGCGGCCACCAAAGTAACCACCTATTGCTCCTGCACCCACAACCAAAATCTTCATCTCTGCACCCCTCTTCTATACTTTTTCATAAAGCCAAATACCGTCCACCATTTCACGCGTGCATTCTTGTCTATGGCGCAGGTTTTCCAGATGTGCCAGTGTTTCTCCAACTGCAAACCGCATTTCATGGACAGTCAGAGGCCGCTGAAATAAATTTTCGCATGCTCCAATAATACTCAGCGGCTTCTTGATGGTTTCAAGCGTTTCATCGAGCCGCTCATCGTGATGAGCTAAAAGTTCATCGATTCGCTGATTGGCATCGTAAAATGGTTTCCCATGAGACGGAATAACAAATTCAGCATCCAATTCCCTGACTTTTTTTAAGGAATCGAGATATGAAGCTAAAGGATCGGCATTACCATGAAACCAATACGAAATATTGGGTGTAATTTTCGGCAGGATATGATCTGCAGAAAACAATGTTTTTTGCTCTTCATTGTAAAAACAAATCATGCCGTCCGAATGTCCGGGCGTAAAAATAACCCGGTAGTCGAAACGGCCAATCTGGACAAGATCCCCTTCTGTCAAATATTCTCCAATTTGCGGCAACGGTGAAACAAGCGGTTTGAATTCCTCTGTATTTTGTGTCATCTGCATCGATTGTTCTTCAGGAATTCCCGAAGTCCGGTAGTTGCCGGGAATGCTTTCCAAAAAAGGATCTGCCCATGCAGCCATTCCTGCTTGCGCATCTACTTCCGTCATCCAAACTTTCGCACCCGTCTTTTCCTGTAATCCGCCCACATAGCCAAAGTGGTCAGGATGATAATGGGTCACCAATAAGTCAGTGACTTTCTTGCCATCCAGCTTGCGTTCCCACAAGGCTCTCGTATTGTCATTGTTTAATCCAGCGTCGATGACCGTCCACCCTTGCTCATTTTCCGCCATAAAGCAATTGACATGATTTAACCGGAAAGGCAGCTCTATCCGAACCGCTTCCACTCCAAGCTTCTCCAGCATGGCGGCAGCTTCGATTCCTTCATTCGACAAATGTCGGGTCACGGCTTCAGCACCAGCTTCCCGATGGTTTTTCGTCCTTGCAGTGACTGATGTGCTTTAGCTGCTTCTGCAAGCGGGTAAGTTCCGCCAATCGTCAAAATCAATTCTCCGCTCTTCATATAGGCTAACAATTCACCGAAGCTCCGCTGGAATAACTCCGGATAACGCATAATTTGAGGAAGAAAAAAACCGATGACTGACTGGTTTTTGCGCATTAACTGGCCAGGATTGAAAGTGGCTTGTTCTCCGCTGGCTGCTCCGAATATGACAAGGCGGCCAAACGGGGCCAAACATTTTATCGTTTTATTGAACACTTCACCGCCAACCATTTCAAGCGCCAGGTCCACGCCTTTTCCGTCGGTGATCGCTTTCACTTTATCGACCCAGCCTTCTTCCGTGTAGTTCACCAAATGAGTTGCACCCATTTTTTGTGCATGAAACAGCTTTTCTTCGGTACTGGCCGTTGCAATAATTTTTTCGGCGCCGAAAATCTTGGCTAATTGCACGGCAATCGCCCCGACACCTCCTGCTGCAGCATGGATCAGTACGGTTTCCCCTTTTTCAAGGCGGCCCATCGTCTTCAATATATGATAAGCACTTAACCCTTGCAGCGGCAGGGCAACAGCCTGGTCAAAATCGACGCCTTCCGGAACTTCCGTCAAGACACTATGGTCGACCGCGGCATATTCCGCGTATCCTGCAGAGCCGATCAGTGCTACGACGCGATCGCCCACTTTAAACTTGTCTACATTTTTACCGACTTCTACAATAACACCGGCCACTTCGGAACCTGGAATATAAGGCAGTTCTGTCGGGACTACATATTTCCCTTCCCGTCTTGCCGTATCCGCGTAATTGATGCCGATCGCCTTTACTTCAATGATGGCTTCTGTAGCTGCCGGATCCGGTTTTTCAGCTTCTACGAATTGCAGGACGTCAGGACCGCCGTATTCTTCAAATTTTATAACTTTCATCAGTAATCCCCCTAATAGATGTATTGTTCCGCATTCAATAGATTTTTTGCAATCTGCCGTTTTACTTTGTCCATGCTGCCGCGCTGCAGCCGGCTCAATTCGTTTGTCACAGCTACGGTATTGCGTCCCAGTTGGTTTTCAGCAGAAGCTGCCTGCATCATTTTGCGGGCTGCCATCTCCACTTCGAGCAATGTATCGCCCGTCAACGCCTGTGCCATCAGCACTTTCTGTGCGTGTCCGCCTGTTTCAATAGCTTTAGCCGTTCTCATCACTGCCGATTCCAAAGCATACAAAGCGATGGCGATATCCGCCAATGCCATCAATGTTTCCTGCTCTTCGCCAAGTCCATTGCCGTATGTTTCATAGGCAACACCGGTACAGAACAGGAAAATGCGGCGAATTGCCTGGACGGCTTCTATTTCCCGGGAAATAGGCGAGTCGCCTGTAGCCGCAGGAGCCTTCATTTCTTCGATCGCCGTCGCTGTGAGCTGTGGTAATGGGAGCTTTCCTTTAGCCGCCTGCTTCAACAGGTTTCCAGGAATCAGCAATCGGTTCACTTCATTTGTCCCTTCAAAAATCCGGTTGATCCGTGAATCCCGGTACATTTGCTCCACCTTGTACTCCTTGATAAAGCCATAGCCACCGTGCAATTGAAGTGCTTCGTCCGCTACAAAATCGAGCGTTTCCGAGCCATACACTTTGCAGACTGCGCATTCGACCGCGTATTCCATCAGCTGCTTGGCGATCAGGCCCTGATCTTCCGATTCATATAGGCCGCCCAGTGCATCTTCCAGGTATCCGGCAGTCCGGTACTGCAGTGATTCAGAAGCATAGATGCGGAGCGCCATATCTGCTAATTTTTCCTGCGTCGCCGTAAATTCAGCAATTGTTTTGCCGAACTGGCGGCGCTCGCTGGTGTATTTCAGTGCCAGCTCCAAGCCGTATTTTGCCGCACCCATGCAGGCAGACCCCAAATTATAGCGGCCCAAATTCAAGACATTCAACGCGATGACGTGACCCTTCCCGATTTCACCAAGCAAGTTTTCTACCGGTACTTGGCAGTCTTCAAAAATGACCGAACGTGTCGAAGAACCTTTAATGCCCATCTTCTGTTCCTCAGGTCCAAGCGACAGGCCGGGGTGATCTTTCTCTACAATAAAAGCCGTGAAAGCCGTGCCATCCACTTTTGCGTAAACGATGAACGTATCGGAAAAAGCCGCATTGGTGATGAACATCTTCGTTCCATTCAATAAGTAGTGAGTACCCGCTTCATTGAGCTTGGCTGTCGTTTTCGCAGATAGTGCATCGGACCCTGCTCCTGGTTCCGTCAGGCAGTAAGCCCCGATAAATTCGCCTGAAGCCAGCTTCGGCAAATACTTCTCTTTTTGCTCTCGCGTTCCGAAATAAGTGATCGGCAACGTCGCAATACACGTATGGTTGGAATGCGCCACGCCGTAGCCTCCAGCTGAACCAAGCGACTCCCCGACCAGCCCTTTGCTGATCTTGTCCAGGCCAAGGCCGCCATATACCTCCGGAATACTATGGCTAAGCAATCCTAAATCTCCTGCTTTTCCCAAAAGCTCTTTGACCAAACCGAAATTTTGGTTTTCAATGTCCTCGTTGTTCGGCCGCACTTCCTTCTCGAGAAAGCGCTTGGCTGTTTTAGCGATCAAGCGATGTTCGTCGGTAAAATCTTCCGGGGTAAAAAAACGCTCGGACGGTTGGTACAGAAAAGCCGCCCCTTTATAACCCGAGATTTTAGTTTCCATGTGGACTTGCCTCCTTCAGTAGATGCTTTTCAAGCAGCTGGCGGTTGGCTTCCGGTAGAACTTCGCTTTTTTGGGTTTTGAAGTTGAAATGAACCGCACTTGCCTGCCCTTTTGCTACCAGTTCCCCACTTTCAGCATCTTTAATTTCATGTACCACCTGAAAACTCGAGTTGCCGATTCTGCTGACTGCCGTTTGGACGACTAATTTTTGATTGTAATAACCTTGGCTGACAAAATCGCAGGAAGCTGAAGCAAGAATGATTTTCCAGTTATTGATGTCACGCCCAAATCCCAAATCTGCGAAAAATTCAGTCCTTGCTTCTTCCAGATAAATAAAATAGCTGATATTGCTGATATGGCCCAATGCGTCTGTTTCACTAAAACGTACTTTCACTGGGATTTCATGTACCATTACCCTTTCCTCCTCTGCACATTAAACGATGCCGTTCAAAATCAAATCGCTGTATATGTCAGCCAGGCGATCAGCTGAAATTCCTCCAGCTGGATTGAACCATTGGTAACTCCAGTTAGTGACGCCTAAAATAGCGAAAGCGATGATATCCGGTTGCAGTCCTTGCCGAAATTCATGTTGAACCATCCCATCACTTATAATTTCCTCCAGGTTTTTCCGAAATTTTTCACGCTTCCCCTTAACTTCCAATGCGTTGTCTTCGCAAAGGTGGCGCATTTCCCTGAAGAATACTTTTCCGCTTGGTCCGTGGTTTGCAATATCGATAATCAATAAAGCGATAATCTGCGTCAGTTTTTCCCGATTGCTCAGCTGCTTTCGCCGAATCTTCTCCTGATGCTCCAGCAAATCATCGATATACCCCAAATGAATGTCCATCAGCAATTGTTCCTTACTGGTGAAGTAATAGTAGAAAGTTCCTTTCGTCACCCCTAAGGCCTGGACGATATCCTGTATCGATGTTTCACTGAATCCTCTTTCCTCAAACAGGAGAATACTTTTCTGTTTGATTTCCGCTTTCATGGTCATTCCCCGCCATCCATTTTGCCGTAGTTTAGAGAGCGTGCATGCCGCCGTCGACGACAACAACATCACCGGTTATATAGTCTGAAGCTTTTGATGCCAGGAACAAAGCCGTCCCTTTCAAATCCTCTTCTGTGCCAAAGCGGTTCAAAGGTGTTTGGGCAAGCAAGCCTTCCTGCCCTTGTTCCATTACAACTTTCGACATTTTGGTCGGAAAGAACCCCGGGGCAATGGCATTGACGTTAATATTATGCTGACCCCATTTGGCAGCCAGATCTTTCGTAAAAGTGATGACCGCACCTTTGCTGGTGTTATAGCCGATGGTGTCCATCAACGTCGGGTCAATTCCCCCTAGTCCGGCAACCGAAGAAATATTGATGATTTTCCCACTCTTTTGTTCGATCATCGCCTTTCCTACTTCTCGGCTCATCAGGAATGTTCCCGTTACATTGACGTCCATGACCTTTTTCCATGCATCCAGTGGCATATCGACAACCGGTGCTCCCCAGGTGGCACCGGAATTATTGACCAGAATATCGATAGTACCGAATTTCTCAAGCGTTTTTTGAACGACCATCTCTACATCAGTGGGATTGGTGACATCGCAAGCCAGTGCCAGCGTACCGACACCCATTCCGTCCAACTTAGCTGCCGTTTCCTGGCAAGCTTCCACCTTCCGCGAACATAAGACGACGTTTGCCCCTGCCTCTGCAAAAGCTTCCGCCATCATGGCCCCAAGACCACGGCCTCCACCTGTTATAATCGCTGTCTTCCCATCCAATTTGAATAAATCCATTACGTTCATCTTCCATCCCCCTGACTGATGATATCGTTTCCATACTAACTAGTTAGTATGTTCAGAATACTTAAATTTATGGTACCGTTTTCAAACGTGGAATGCAAGGAACGATTTCTATGATAAAAGCAGGCTGATCTACTCCCATAAGCCACCGATCAGCCTGCCTGTCATTTCTTATCGGGTTTTCAGCTTCATACTGCTTCTGTCCGTTTTAATACTTAGCGCTCATCCATGGATTCAGTTTTTCAAAAAAAGAGGAATCTGATGCAGATCGACATTTCCTCCTGATAGGACGACTGCCACTTTGCCATTTGCTTTACCGGCTTTGCCTGCCATCACTGCGGCTAAGCCTGTTGCACCAGAAGGTTCTACTAGTTGCTTTGTACGTTCCAGTAAAAATTGGAACGCCTCTTTTATCTCTTCTTCAGAAACCAGGACCAGCTCATCCAACTTGTCTTTCAAAATGGGAAAGGTCAAATCACCCGGTTGCGAAGTGCGCAAACCGTCCGCGATGGTCGAAGTGTCGGAAATGGAGGTGATCCTCCCTTTTCGAAGTGACTGAAACGTATCATCAGCAGTCTCCGGTTCAACTCCGATAACTCGGACTTCCGGCTTACTCCTTTTTACCGCTGAAAGAATTCCTCCAATCAAGCCGCCGCCTCCAACCGGTACGACGATGACAGTCACATCCTCCAGCTGCTCCAAAATCTCCAACCCAATCGTTCCCTGCCCGGCGATGACAGCAGGATGATCGTAGGGAGGAATATAGACACCTCCATTGTCTTCAGCTAATTGCTTGGCTCTCGGTATTCGATCAGCAGACGTCAGTCCGCAATATTCCACTTCAGCCTGGTAGGCTTTTATCGCTTCCACTTTTGCTCGATTGGCATCCTCAGGAACGACAATCACCGCCGGAACGCCCAACTGTCCTGCGATATAAGCGACTGCCTGCCCATGATTGCCGGATGACGCCGCGGTAATAGAGCGCGCACCATCTGCAACTGCCTGCTTCACAGCATTTGTGGCTCCCCGTATTTTGAAAGAACCTGTCTTCTGCAGATGCTCCGCTTTTAAAAAGATCTCCATTCCACAGCGTTCATTGAGCAGTGAAGACGTTAAAATCGGTGTCCGATGGATCGTACCGCGAATTTCCTGCTGCGCTTTTTTTACATCCTCCAAGCTGACCATTTTATACACTCCTTTATCTTACTGATTGAAGTCTCTTTTTTTATGTCCGTACCTTAACATATTCCCTCACAAGGGAATAAATATTCCGTTTTAATGCCTCACTGCTGAAACCTTGTTTTCATCCAGGTTTTCCTGTGCGATGTCCTCTTCATTTTACTTTCTTCACTAAACGGAATACTTGAATCGGCTATTCAATCCATTAGCTATACGGTAGACTTAGATTGCAAATCCTTGAAAAGGAGTGGATAGATTGTTGAAACGATTAGTTGTCACCGGCTATAAACAACATGAACTCGGGATCTTCGATGAAAAGAGTCCAGGTATCCGTTTTATTAAAAAAGCTTTGGAAAACCGCTTTCGCGCTTTAGTGGATGAAGGGTTGGAGTGGGTGATTGTAAGTGGGCAACTCGGTGTTGAAACTTGGGCTGCAGAAGTGGTTTTAGAAATGAAAGAGGAGTTCCCGGCATTGAAATATGCCGTGCTTACACCATTTCTGGAGCAGGAAAAAAGATGGAACGAAAAAAAACAGGAACATTACCGGATGATCCTCGACAAAGCTGATTTCCATCGCAGCCTAACCAGTAAACCCTATGAAGCTCCCTGGCAGTTTATCGAGAAAAACAAATTCTTCTTGCGCAATTCCGACGGCATCCTGATCATCTATGACGAAGAAACCGATGGCTCGCCTAAATTCATCAAAAAAGAAGCAGAGCGTTATGCAGAAACATCAGACTACCAAGTCTTGACCATAACCGGCGACGACCTGCGTGTTGTGGCAGAAGAAGAACAACTGAAGGAATGGGACAATTAATAGCCCACACATTCCTTTCTCCGGTTGACTATGCGGAAGCTTTTAGGTAACCTTAACAACTATGTTAAAAAAATTACTTTAGGAGGAATTATGAATAAAGCTTCGAAAGTCTTTTACATCACATTTGCACTGGTTATCTTAACTGTAGCTTTTGGCGTTATCGCGCCTGAAACCTTTGAAACTGCCACTGGAAACATTCGGAACTATATCAATACAGCATTTGGCTGGTATTACTTAATGATCATGGCCATTCTGCTGATTCTTGTCGCCATAATCATGGTCAGCCCTTACGGTAAAATCCGTTTAGGCAAAGACTCAGATCGTCCGGAATTTTCGACATTTACTTGGATTTCCATGTTATTTTCAGCCGGCATGGGAATTGGCCTCGTCTTTTACGGTGCTTCAGAGCCTTTATCCCATTTCGCTGTTCAAACTGCAACAGCTGAACTTGGATCAGACGCAGCTTTCAAGGAAGCTCTCCAGCGTTCTTATTATCACTGGGGCATCCATGTTTGGACGATGTATGGAATGGTCGCACTGTCGTTAGCCTTTTTCCAATTCAGAAAAGGCCAGCCTGCTTTAATTTCATCAACATTGAAGCCGATTTTCGGTGACAAGATGAACGGTCCCTTAGGAACGCTTGTTGACGTCCTGGCTGTTTTTGCTACAGTCTTTGGTGTAGCAACATCACTCGGCTTTGGTGCTGCTCAAATTAACGGAGGCATTTCCTACTTGTTTGGAGTCCCACAGGAATACTGGGTACAGATGATTATTATTGGCGTTGTAACCATACTGTTCATCATTTCTGCGTGGTCAGGACTGAACAAAGGCATCAAGTACCTGTCTAATACCAATATGGTGTTGGCTATCGTTTTACTTGCCCTAGTCCTTATATTAGGTCCAACGATTTTGATTTTGAACTTGTTTACTGAAACTTTTGGGGCGTATATTCAGAACCTGATCAGCTTGAGCTTCCAATCTGCACCCTTGGATGCGGAAAACCGCAGTTGGCTCGATGGCTGGACCATTTTCTATTGGGCCTGGTGGATTTCTTGGGCCCCGTTTGTCAGTATGTTTATTGCCCGCATCTCAAAAGGTCGTACCATCCGTGAGTTTCTGGCCGGCGTTGTGCTAGCTCCAACAATCTTTGGATCGATCTGGTTTGCTGCTTTTGGTACAACAGCCATCAACATTCAGAAAAGCGGAATTGATTTAACAGCTTTTCCGACCGAACAAACGCTATTCGCAATGTTCAATGAGCTGCCTTTTGGTTTTGTCATGTCGATAGTCGCCATTCTGCTCGTCAGTACATTCTTCATTACATCAGCCGACTCAGCTACCTTTGTACTGGGAATGCAATCAACGCGCGGTTCATTAGTGCCAAGCAATCAAATTAAGATTCTTTGGGGAATTGCCCAGTCGATGGTGGCGGCTATCCTGCTATCTGTCGGCGGCTTAACGGCGGTGCAGAACACCATCATCATTGCGGCATTGCCTTTCTCCTTTGTGATTATCCTAATGGTATTCGCTTTATTCAAAGCCTTAAATCAGGAATTGCATTTGATGAAAAACAAAAAATAAACACCAGCCGTCTTCGGGAGATTCCTGAAGACGGTTTTTCTTATTGATTAAATAGACATAGAGCGGGTATAGGTTAATTAGACAATATACTTGGAGGTGTTCCGAATATGCAGAAAGAAACAAAAAAAATCATTCAGGAATCATTGGATGCATTGCTTGAAAATGATTCGTTCCTACCCGGTTTGACGGATCGAAAACAAGCTTTTTCTTCATTAAGCGCCATTCTCTCCACCCCCGACAAAATACATAAAGCTTTCCTGAGGGTGCCTTTGGATGATGGAAGTGTGGTACGAATTCCTGCCTTCCGCGCGCAGCATAACGATGCGATGGGTCCTTATAAAGGAGGCATCCGTTTTCACGAAAGCGTCAACGAAGAAGAAGTCATTAATCTCGCATTTCTGATGACTTTGAAAAATGCCCTTCATAAAGTGCCGTTTGGCGGCGGCAAAGGCGGCATTGTGCTTAATCCACGCGAGTACTCGGAAAAAGAGTTGAATCTTATTTCCAGAAAGTATGTCCGTTATTTTGCCGATGTCATCGGTCCCGATAAAGATATTCCTGCACCGGATATGGGTTCGGGCGAACGGGAAATGGACTGGATGATGGCAGAATATAAGAAAGTCCATCACGGCACTCCTTACCTTGGAAGCTTCACCGGTAAAAGTGTCGTCAATGGCGGTTCTCTCGGAAGACGGGAAGCGACCGGGAAAGGCGTCTACTTTACGTTCCGTTATCTGCTCCACGATTACGTGAAAGCAAACCAACAACTGCTGTCCAACAGCGATAATCCTTTTGCAAAAACGACATTGGAATTATACGACCGTCCCTTGAAGATGGCCGTTCAAGGCTTCGGAAACGTGGGCTCTGTTGCAGCTCTCGAAGCTTATAAATGTCCTCTAATCGACCATAAAATCGTCGCCGTCAGCGACCGCAACATCACACTCTATAACGAAGATGGACTGGACATCCCCGCATTGATCGAATTCACCAAAACCAATCGCGGAGATTTGCCATCGACTGAAGAGCAACTGCAAAGCGCCAGCATCAAAGCAGAAATAAAAGAACGGGACGTTCTCGTCACATTGCCTGTTGACGTGCTGCTTCTGGCAGCGTTGGAAAACCAGATTCGTGAAGACAATATGAAAGATGTCCAGGCACGGATCATCATTGAAGGTGCAAATGCACCGACGACAGCTGAGGCTGATGAATACCTGAATGAACGAGGTATCGTCGTCATCCCTGACATTCTGGCAAATGCCGGTGGGGTTATCGTCTCTTATTTCGAATGGCTGCAAGGCCGTGAAACCCAGTTCTATACAGAAGCAGAAGTTTACCGGTTATTGATTGAAAAAATGCAGGAAACCATGGACATGATGCTTCCGCAATATTATGGAGATCCATATGCCCTCCGCCAAAACTGCTTTATCCATGCCGTTACACGGCTCTCGACCGTGATTTATCGACAAGGGAAACTCTACTGAGATACAGAAAACGCACAGCCCATTAAGTTGGGCTGTGCGTTTTTTACGTCTCAGACATTCTTCGTTGATGGGAAATTCGATAGGCATCGTGTCGGAAGTTGAGGATCTGGTCTTCTGAGCATTCAATGCCTTCTGTAACAAGTGTAGGATCGAAGACAATTTGGTCTGCTTCCGGCGCTTCTTCTGTAATCGACAAATAGCCGATCGTTATCTTCTCCCGGTTTTCTGGCCATTCTTTTGTCGGATCATCGGTGGGGTCTCCCGGCTCTCCCAAAATCACATTCAAGCGGAAGTTCACCGGACCTTGTGCGATTCTGTCTTCTATATCCGCTTCAAAAAAGCCGACCGGCAAGGCAACCGCATCAAGCGGTGATAATGTCTCCACCCCTTCTTCCGGTTCCCATAAATACTTGACCGGCTGACGCTGGCCGTCTTGATTGGTAAAATAAAACGCATGGATCGAATGGTACTGGCCAGTGGCAAAACTAGCTGGTGCCTGCATTTTCCGGATGTTGTCGATCATTGCTCCACTTTCAGGATAATCAGCCAACAAACCAGCAAGCTCCTTTAAGCTGGGCTTTCCTTTCTTGAACGAATTGACGACACCAAGCATCTCGGTAAAGATTTCAGGTGTTTTAGCAAAGAAAATAGGAGACGTGACACCTACAATATTGGTGGCTTCCCCGTTCGGCAAACGAAATTGGACCGCCATTCCTTTGACTGGCGACATGGCATCAGCCCATGTCGGATCTGGAGAAAAATGTGAAAAGCGCACAAACGCGCTGCTCTCTCCTTGTTGAAAATGCGGTGCTGTCGTCAAATGGTTGGCCGAACCCGTCGCTGTAAAAATCGCCCTGTAACTTTTTCCTCTGGCATGGGCTCGCCGGTAGCCCGGATAAATACCGAATACCTTTTCAATTCGATTGATGGCCGTTTCTGCTAACTCATCCATGTCATCACCTCTTCTATGTTTCATACCCTTTTTTGCCGATTTTAACTTCTCAATGCTGGTCTGCATACAACCACCATGAAACGGTGGCTGCCAAGCCGATGAAGCCCGTGAAAAGAACCAAAAAGAAACTGCCGGCTCCGAGTGCCGTCTCCGTTCCAGCCATTCCACTGAATATGGCTGGAACGGCCCAAGGGAAAAATGCTCCATAGCCGGCTGCCGCAATAACTTGGGCGAGCACCACCATGAAGAGGATAAAACCTATGGGCGCTAAATAGCCTCTGCCATAGCAGGCCAAAAAAGCAGGCGGTGCACTGAGTGCCAAAGTAAGAAGCGTCGTAGCCACCAATACAAAACCTTTGTCCAACACCATTTCCAAAGACCATTCCGGCAGTTGGATAAAGAATCCGATGCTCACTCCCAGCAGGACTATATAGACGCTCAGCAATAAATTCGTTAACATTACAGCTAAAAACTTTGCCAGGATGATGATCATGCGGTGTGTCGGCAAGGTCAAAAGATCCTTGATGGTCCGATCTGCGTATTCTCTGCCAAATACCCAGCTTGTCACAAAGCCGAATACCAGAATCCCTCCCACCGCAATGATCTGTGCCAGCATACTCAGATAGGTGGGCCAATCTGCTACACCGAAAATCTGGGCTTTATCCCCAATCAATCCTGAACTTTTCGCAAGCGCTGGGTTCTTTAGTACAAATATAAAGAATCCTGCCATCATAGGTGCCATCGTAAAGACAGCTAGGGTAATCCAAATCATCTTCGACTTCCGGATCTTCAACATCTCCACTTGAACCGCCCTCAAGAAAGCCATCGAGTTACTCCTTTCGCTGAGTGATGACACGCAAGAAATAGGATTCCAAGTCCTCCTCTTCCAAAGCCAGATGAGTCGGAGGAATACCACTGGAAACCAGGTACCGGGAAATTTCATCCGGGTACTGTAAAGCATAATCGGCAGTTGTTTCGATTCTCCCATCTTTGTTAAATACGGCTGAATACCCCGCGTTATTCAACTCAGTCATCGCTCTATCCTTTTCCCGTGCATCGATTACCAGGCGTTTACGCAGCAGGTCCTTAAACCCGTCTGCCTTGATTTCCTGAAGCAATTTCCCTTGGTGGATTACGCCTATTGTAGTCGCAATTTTAGCCACCTCGCTTAAAAGATGGCTGGACATGAAAATCGTCACGCCTAAATCCTTGGCCAGATGCTGAAACAGTTCCCGGACCTCAATGATGCCTGTCGGATCAAGTCCATTTGACGGCTCATCCAAAATTAAAATTTCCGGTTTATGCAGCAACGCTTTGGCGATGCCCAAACGCTGGGTATTGCCCAACGATAGCTTGCCGGCTTTTTTGTCTGCATAGCCCGTCAGCTTTAGCTGCTCCATCACCTGGTGCACTGCATCCGCATCGGAAACCCCTCGCAACTGACGGAAAATCTCCAGATTCTCTTTGACCGTCAACTCCGGATAGGCATAAGGCGTTTCCACAAGGCTCCCTACGTTCGCCCACATAGAATGGTTGGAAAGCTCTATTTTTCGGCCTTGAATGGAACAAGACCCATGGCTGGGACGAACCATTCCAAGCAGCATTTTGATAGTGGTTGTTTTGCCTGACCCGTTTAAACCGATAAAGCCATAAATCTCTCCTTTTTCGATTTCCAGCGAAACATCTTCTACAGCTGAAAAGTTCTTGTAGCGCTTGGATAATTGAGACAATTGAATGACAGGATCCATTTTCCCATCGCTCCTTTACCAAAGACTCTTTATACTTCATTGAAACTGAATTTTCACTTATATTATGCCCCTGTTTCTTCCAACTTACAATCTTCTTCAGGACAGCCGAAGAACTTTCCTTGCAGAACTTGAATATTCTCTACCGGAACAGGGAATACAAAGAAAGAATGCATCAAAACAGATTAAAGGAGGCAACATCAGTGGATTTCAAACACGAAAACAATAAGTTTGCGGCTCTGGAAAATTCCGAAGAATTGGCTTTCCTGAGCTATGTAGAAAATGGCGATGTTTTGACTGTCGACCATACCGAAGTTTCCCCACAGCTGGAAGGCCAGGGAATCGGCAAAAAACTAGTGGCGCAGGTTGTCGAATATGCCCGCAGTGAAAACAAGACCATTGACCCGCAATGTCCATTCGCAAATGGCGTCATTGAAAAGACTCCGGAATTTCAGGACGTACTGGCAAAATAAGAAAGCATCCGCTCACAGCGGATGCTTTTTTTCGTCTTTGTTTGAGAGAGCCGACAGCGGGAACATGAACAATAAAAGGGGTTGAAACCTGTGAAGATATCGCTAGAGGAAGCAGTCAAGATGAACGCACAGCCATTCCGTTCAATTGAAGATTTGACACCTCTTTTAGAAGCGATCGGCGATGCAAAGTTTGTCCTTCTGGGAGAAGCGACACATGGAACATCCGAGTTTTATACATGGCGGGCAGCTTTGACCAAAAGATTGATTCTAGACAAGGGTTTTTCAATAATTGCTGTCGAGGGCGATTGGCCGTCTTCTCAACAGGTCAATCGCTACATTAAAGATTTTAGCGAAGATGATCCACAACCGCATGAAGTGCTTCAGGCTTTTAAGCGCTGGCCAACCTGGATGTGGGCAAATGAAGAAATTGCTGATTTTATTGGCTGGCTGAGAGAGCATAACCAGAAAACGCCACAAAAAGTCGGTTTTTACGGCATTGATGTCTACAGTCTTTGGGAATCCATGGAAGAAGTGATCCATTATCTATCAAAAACCAATCCGTCCAGCGGGGATGTCGAATTGGCAAAAGAAGCATTCGCCTGCTTTGAGCCCTTTAACCGGGAACCCGAAAATTATGGGGTGACTGCTGCGGACTTCTCCAAATCATGCGTGGAGGAGGTGTCCAAATTGCTGGCCTCCATCCGCTCGAACGAAGACCTGTATAAAGATTCAGGCGAGGCTGATTTGGATTTGAAAATTAATGCCCTCGTCCTGAAAAATGCAGAAGACTATTATCGGGCCATGGTACAAAGCGGTGAAATGTCTTGGAATATCCGGGATGA
This sequence comes from uncultured Planococcus sp., assembly GCF_947501725.1. Classification (NCBI taxonomy): domain Bacteria; kingdom Bacillati; phylum Bacillota; class Bacilli; order Caryophanales; family Caryophanaceae; genus Planococcus; species uncultured Planococcus sp. The sequence goes on from NZ_CANMXD010000006.1 coordinate 34,922, forward strand.
ACACATGGTGGAAGCCATCAACGAAGTTCGCGATTACCATGGTACAGAAGCAAAAATCATTATCTGGGAGCATAATACCCATATCGGCGATGCCAGCGCCACCGATATGAAAAACGAAGGCATGACCAATGTGGGGCAAATCCTCCGTGAGCAAAACCGTGTGGACGATGTATTCGCAGTGGGCTTCGGCACTCATTCCGGAACGGTCATTGCTGCACCTTCCTGGGGAGATCCTGCCGAAGAAATGGCCGTTCCTCCTGCAACACCGAATACGTGGGAAGATCTTCTGCATCGGACCGGTGCTTTTAATAAATTTCTGCTGTTCCATTCGGAGAATTTCGCTCTTTTTGATCGCTGGGTTGGCCATCGTGCAATCGGAGTCGTCTATAACCCTGAATTCGAGGCATATGGCAATTATGTTCCTTCAAAAATGTCCCAGCGATATGATGCTTTTATTTTCATTGACCATACCCACGCACTTCGCCCGCTTTAAAATAGCCGGACAGCTCTTTTGGAGCATTGTTCTTCGACCTTCAAATTTTTGAATGTTATGATAAAAACAGACTTACTTAAAGGAGCTGTACTGACAATGACGGAAAAGGCGCAACTTGGAAAGACAGGCTTATACATCAACCCGATCGGCCTCGGCATAAATGCTGTAGGCGGACACAATCTTTACCCGGACTTAAATGAAGATACCGGCAAGGAACTGGTGCACGCCGGCATCGATAACGGACTGAACTTCATTGATACGGCTTACGCTTACGGCTATGGCCGCTCAGAGGAATTATTGGGTGAAGTGCTGCAGGAATCAGGAGCACGCCAGGAAATGGTGGTGGCGACCAAAGCGGCTCAACGCCGTCAAGGGGATGAGCACATCACCGACAATTCACCTACGTTTTTGAAACAGGCGGTGGAAGACAGCTTGAAACGGCTGCAGACCGATTATATCGATTTGTTCTACATCCATTTTCCAGATGAACAAACCCCGAAAGCTGAAGCGGTCGGCGCTCTGCAACGCTTAAAAGAAGAAGGCAAAATCCGCTCAATCGGTGTCTCGAATTTTTCTATGGAACAATTAAAGGATGCCAATAAAGATGGCTATGTGGACGTTTTTCAAGGTGAATACAACTTGCTGAAGCGTGAGGCTGAAGAGGATTACTTCCCTTATGTAAAAGAACATGGCATTTCCTATGTCCCCTACTTCCCTTTTGCAGCAGGCTTACTTGCAGGAAAATACGATAAAACTAAGACCTTTGATGATTTACGGACAAACATGCCTCATCTTCAGGGAGAGGAATTCGAACGCAACTTGGAAAAAGTGCGGAGACTGAATGACCTGGCTGAAGCGAAAGGCACTGAGACAGCTCATATGGTGTTGGCCTGGTACCTAGCACGCCCTGAAATCGACGGCGTGATTCCTGGAGCCAAACGCGCGGATCAAGTGTTGTCGAATTTGAGTGCTTTGGACGTTCAACTCAGCACGGAAGAAATTCTGGAAATCGGTTCTATTTTCAAAAACTAACCTAAAAATAAAAGGCGACCCACAAGGGGTCGCCTTTTATGATTTTATCTGAATTCGCCGTCGTTGATGTTGTATAAATAACTCCAGTTATCTGCTTTATACAACTCATGGAAAGTGATGCGCTCCCCTGTTCCCAAGGTCACTTCTTCTCCAGCAATCGCTACAACCATTGCTGTGCCTGTGTTATCCAGGTTCAAGTAAACATCTCCGATAGAAGGACGGATTGCGTTCTTCTCACGCAACACTTCCTCCAACTGAGCATCCTGCTCCAGTTGTTCAGCTGAAACCTTGGATTTGTCAAAGTAGACGATATCGTTGCTGCCTTGTTCTTCTCCAGATGCCATAACGAGGAATTCTTTTGATTTCACTGTGTTCTGGCGAGTGGTGATGACATTATTCCCTTCAACCGACTCTACTTTTTCAAACTCATTCAGCGAATAATGATCCATGTAATCAGGATCTGGTTTGGTGATTAGAATATAACCGCCTTCTTCTGCCGGGAGATCCTCACGCAAAGTATATCTCGACCCAAAGAATAAGAAGGAATCCATATGCTTCGGTTTATAGAATGTGACCTCATCAGCCTTGCTGGCCACTTGTTCCATATCTTTGACGCGGAACATCAGCACCGACTTCTTAGCTAGCGGCTTCACAGAATATACCTTGTGTAATTCATTTTGATAATAAACGAATTGCCCTTTTCTTACTTGCAGTAATTTCATAATTCACCCTCCGATACTGTCATTGCCATGGCTTCATTCTAGAGGAAAAATAGATAGAAGTCCATGCAAGCACTCGAATTGTTTGGTATGCTACTAACACAAAACGATTAATGATGGAGGTCCCTTTCATGAATAACGAAAATAGAGATGAATATATCATAAAAAAATACCAGCAGGATGAGGAAGTGATGGTCCAGCTTTTTGTCCAATGGTGCACGAACCACCAGCTGGATCCTGCCGAACTTTATCAGCGCGCATATCCGGGACAACTGCAAAGTCCCGTCCTGACTGCCGCAATCGAACAGTCGGATGCAGCAGAATTGGAGATTGATCATGAAACATTGCTCGACGTCCTTCAGATGTTCGGGAATGACGATCTGGCATTTGTGGTTTCGGAAGAAATCGTAAAGCTTCCAAAAAAGTAAAAGATCCAGTGCAGCTGCACTCGACCTTTTACTTTTTGCGTTTCCGCAGCTCTTTTGCTTTATTTTCAATATAACTGGTCTGCAGATTTTCATAGCGATTGGATGCTACATTGCTGTAGATCTTATCGAACTTCGAATCGTCTTCGACCGGCTCAACTTCTTCCGCTTCAATTTCCTCTGCTTCTGCAGATTCCGGACGTTCTGTCAGCTCTTCTTCTTTTTTTTGCTCTACCATCATCAAACACCCCTTCTTCTGATCCTCATCACCTGGAAGTTTCCCTTCATTGCCCATCCCTAAACTAAAGAAAGACCGCCTTTTTAAATAAGCCGACGGCCGTGGCTTTCTTCAAACAGTCTGTTTCATATTTTTTAGTGCTTGCCCAAGAAATTCGGCCAGTTCAAGCATGCCGAACTTCCCGGCTTCCGCCTCTGCATCGGCGTTGTAATTGGTATTCGTATTGACGTCATACGTGAAAATTTCACCTTCAGCATTGCGGATAAATTCAATCCCTGCTACGTCGATTCCATTTTGGTTCAAGAAAGCTTCGTACTTTTTCAGGATTGGGTCGTCAAAACCATCAATCACTTGGAACTTCGGTTTTTCTTCCGCTTCTTCGCCAACTGGACAGAACAGGTCATCAATCCGGCAAGCATCTGCAGGGCATAACTCAAATCCTTCAGAAGTATCCACTTGAACCGCATAGACAAATTTACCACCGACAAATTCGCAGCGGGTGATGAATGGCTCCGGTGCCTGAATGTACTCCTGAATCAAGGTGATGCCATCGATGGACGGTTCGAATTCAGGGCCGTCCACATATTCCTTCAACGCTTCGAGTGAATGGAACAACCGGACGCCTAAGCCTTTTCCGGCACGGTTATGCTTGGTGATGAAGGATGGCACGTCCATCTTCTCAGCCGCTTTTAAGATCTGCTCCTTGCCGTTGGCCGCAATCGTTTTCGGTGTCCCGATCCCTCCGGCATTCAAAGCCATATACTGGTTGACCTTGCTGACTTCTAGACGCAGGGCGCGGCTGCCATTAAAAACCTTACGCCCATGATGTTCCAGCCACACCAGCAGGGATTCCGTCATTTCAGGCGCAAAACGATGGCCTCTTGTATGGGAAGAGGCACTCATCCGGCTGTAGAAAACGCCTTCAGGCGGTGTTTCGTTCAAATCCACCAGGTTTTCATCGATAAACCAGTCTTCATAAGGCAACCCCAATTCATCGAGCCGCTTAAAAAGATGCTCAGTCCATTCTTCATTTTCATGGATAACATAAATTTTTTCCGTCATGCTGTATCCTCCCAGATGTGCAGCGCTTTAAACGCCTTTTTTCTCCAACTACTGTATCAGCCACAACTCAACTAAAGTTTCTGCACGAAATATTCAATCATTTATAGAATAAAATCAGTATACAATAATGTCCTTTAATCTTACCAGCAAACTAGACTTTAGCCTTTTTTGGATATAAAAACAAGATGGGGATGCTGGTCCACCCTCAAGTCATTTTGCAAAAGATGCAGGCATGACCACTGCTGTCACTTCGCCTGTCGCACATAAAACATCACCAGCATACACTTCTGTTTTCACCTTGAATTTCTTCGGATGGACTTCTTCAACTTTTCCTACGGCCTTCAAAACGATTCCTTGAGGCGTCGGTTTCAAATAATCGACATGCAGCGAAGCCGTGACAAATCGCGGCGGTTCTTCCCCACTGCCAGGCTCAAAGCCGTTTTTCCGGTGCAATGCCAATGAAGCGGAACCGGTTCCGTGGCAGTCGACCAGCGAAGCGATCAACCCCCCGTAAACGAATCCGGGGATAGCCGTATGTACTTCCTTCGGTTCATACAAAGTGACTGTTTCTTCGCCATCCCAGGCTGTACGGAATTGATGCCCTTCTTTATTGAGGCGGCCACAGCCGTAGCACCAGGCGAAGTCTTCCGGGTATTCGTCCTGAATTGCACTTACTGAATGATTTTCCATAATTTACTCCTCTTTTCGTTGGGATATTTCTTCTTGAACTAGATTTGCGCTAAGCTCACTTTTCATTAGACAAAGGAAAAAGCATGATCCTTTTCATCAGATCATGCTCTTCCTTTTTCCACCCCTCGAAAATCCTGAGGGATTTTTTGCACGCGGAAAATTTTATTAAATTCTTTCTACAAACTGTAAATCTCTGACGAAATATGAAACTCTCGTCATTGCAGTTTAGTCGCGCTGACTGTCACTTGCCGATAGGGCAATTAGGTTCACATTTACTTCTCAGTGAATTTTTTTGGTTCTGCAGCCAGGCTTTCAATTGCACTTCCACAAAAAACTTACGGCTTACTGTTTGAAACACTTTCCGGATAGAAACCCGAGTAACAATGGTCCCTGACAAGAGTGAATATCGTCAGTAAAGCAAATTTTCCGCCAAGGCTGTGCAGTTTCTCGTCTGAAGGCGATTCTGGATCGAATCCAGTCGTATTCTTCCGACGGTGATTCCGCCTTGTACTTTACATTACCCACCTTGTATTTAAATCTAAACCTAGTTTTTAAAATTTTTTTATAAATTCTGAATAATATTTTTACATTTCTTCTTTCTGCCTCTATACTAATAATTAGTTCGAAAACCGTAATACATAGAGGAGAGATCACATGGTTAAAAGTTTGCCAGTACGTTCAGCGGTTCCTGTTGAAGAGACGTGGAATTTATCGAGTTTATTTTCAGATTCAGAAGAGTTTAACCGAGCCTTGGAAAGCTTGGAGCAGGATGCTGAAGCTCTCAGCCAAAAAACACAAGGCACGATTGTTGATGCCCCTTCGGCCATCCAGGCTTTAACAGATTATCTGGCTTTCCTTGAAAAATTAATCCCGCTGAGCACTTATGCCAGCTTAACAATCAGCACAGACCAAACCAATGACGAGGCTCAACTGCAGTCCAGTAAATTTGGAGCAGCTGCTGCTAAAATCAGCAGCAAGCTTTCTTTCATCAACAGCGAGCTGCTCGCTTTGCCGAAAGAAACCTTGGAGCAGGCAATGCAGGAATCAACGGAATTCAAGGTATTCCTGGAAAAACTTCTCCGCAAAAAACCTTACCAGTTGCATCCTGAAGTGGAAAAAAGCCTTGCCGCTTATTCATCCACGTTCAGTGCGCCATACGGTCTTTACAACACGACAAAAATGGTCGATATGAACTTTGAGGATTTTGAAGTGAATGGCCAAAAATATCCGCTCAGCTACGTCTCCTTTGAAGGCGACTGGGAAGCAGAGCCTGATACAGAGCTTCGCCGAGCAGCATTTGAAGCCTTTTCGAAGAAACTGAAGGATTATCAGCACACGACCGCCAAAACCTATGATATGCACTTGCAGACGGAAAAAACAACAGCAGATTTGCGCGGCTACGATAGCATATTTGATTACCTCCTCATCAACCAGGAAGTGGACCGCCCGCTCTACAACCGCCAAATCGACCTGATCACCAAAGAGCTCGCGCCGCATATGCAGAAATACGCAAAATTATTACAGAAGGTCCATGGCCTCAACCGCATGACCTTTGCAGACTTGAAGATTTCCCTGGACCCGAACTATGAGCCAGAAATCACCGTAGAAGAATCCAAAAAGTATATTGATGATTCCCTTTCCATCATGGGTCCCGATTACCTCGAAATGATCGACCGGTCTTATTCCGAAAGATGGATCGACTTTGCTCAAAACAAAGGGAAATCGACCGGCGCTTTCTGTTCAAGTCCATACGGCGACCATCCGTATATCCTGATTTCCTGGACCGGCCGCATGAATGAGGTTTTTGTGCTGGCTCACGAACTTGGGCACGCCGGCCATTTCTACAACGCCAACCGCGAGCAGAATGCCCTTAACGCCCGGCCATCCCTTTACTTTATCGAAGCACCTTCTACGATGAATGAAATGCTGGTGGCCAACCACTTATTGAAGAACTCGGAAGATCCGAAATTCAAACGCTGGGTGATTTCTTCGATAGTGGCCAGAACCTATTACCATAATTTCGTGACACACTTGCTTGAAGCTGCTTATCAACGCAACGTATATGAACGGATTGATGAAGGAAAAAGTGTCAACGCCAGCATTTTGAATAGCATCAAACGAGGTGTATTAGAGGAATTCTGGGGTGATGCGGTCGATATTACAGAGGGCGCCGAATTGACATGGATGCGCCAGCCGCATTATTACATGGGCTTGTATCCGTACACCTACAGTGCCGGATTGACCATCTCCACGCAAGTTTCCAAACGGATACTGAACGAAGGCCAGCCAGCTGTCGACGAATGGCTGGAGGTCCTGAAAGCCGGCGGCACCAAAACACCGGTGGAGCTGGCACAAATGGCCGGAGTCGATATCACGACCGAACAGCCATTGCGTGACACCATCGCCTATATCGGCGAACTCGTGGATGAGCTGGAACGTCTGACAGAAGAAATCGAAAAAGAATAAAGACAAATGACTTTAAAGCCGTGCGCCTATGCGTACGGCTTTTCAGGTTGCCGAGAACCTTCTATCAAGTATTGATTGGCAGAAGCTTGCTGCTCCGGCTACACCCAAGGTTTTTATGAGCGTTTGGACTGAACGACTGCAAATCTCCACGAGCGACCATAAATCCTTTTGAACGCCCATAAATCCCCACGAGCGACCATAAATGAACAATCCAACTATCAAATCACCAAAAAAGCTCTCTGCCGTGTCGGCAAAGAGCTCTTTCTATAAGCTTTTATCCAAATCCCCTCGAAAAATGGGGATGCTTGTACCGGTGCACTGGTTTCGCGCTACCAAAAACGCACGATCGACGCAATAACAGCACGAAGACTTTTTCAGACTCTCTTTTTCCGCCACAGCAGGAGCTGTTCCACAAAGATAGCGATGATGGTGCCGGTGATTAGACCGTTCGATAAGGTAGCTGCCAAAACGGAGGGCAGATTCGCCATGCTTTCAGGCGGTACAAACATGATGCCGACACCGCTCATCAAACCGAACGCGGCCACTTTATAGGAATGCTGCCTGTCCCCTTCATTTTCCAATTCCGTAAAGGCCATCTCCACCATTTTGGTGAAGACCGCGAAAATGACCGCGTAAGCGACTGGGGCCGGCAAAGATGCCAGAATCGCCATGAGCGCCGGAAAAAAGCTGATCAGCACCACGATGATTCCACCGAAGATGAAGGGCTTGAGCGCCGGCGTTCTGGTAGCGCTGACAAACCCAGCCGCTCCTGAAATCGGTACGGGACCGATGGATGAGAACAATCCGGCAATGATGTGATTGATCCCTGAAGCTGCTGAAGCTTGTTTAATACGGTCTGGCGCTTCAATCGAAAAGGAGTTCTTCAACACGCTTTCCATCACACGGATCGACGCCATCATATTAGCAATCAGCAGGATGGTCAAAAACAAAGCGGTCACAAACATGCCGCTGTCCCAAATCAGCGGTCCGAAGACCAGCATCTTCGGCAAAGAAACCAATGCGCTGACGCTTCCTTCTGCTTCCGGTGCTTTTCCAAGAATCCAGAAAATCAGCCAGCCTGCAGCAATCGCAAACAGGATGGAATAACGGCTGATCCAAGGAGCTTTATGGCCCATGAAAAAGAAGGTCAGTAAAATAACCGCAATGCCGCCCATCAGTACCACCCCATCCACTGAGTCACCTTCAGAGATGATGCCAAGTAAGCCCGTTAGAATCGACTCACTGATTTGAAGAACCAACAACAGGAGGTAAACGAAAGTGATGGTTGGCGTAAACAGGATTTTCAGTTTGTCGACCAAGCCTGTATAGGCAAAGACGATAAAAAGAACGCCGCTGTATAGCAGCCCGCTTTGCAGTGCTTGAAGCGATTCTTCCATGGAAGCATACATAATTCCAACCAATCCCGCATAAACAATGAATATCCCCCACCATAAGCCAGCTGGTCCTTCATTGATCGGCATTCGGTGCCCGATGGATGCCTGTACCAAACAGGCGACGCCCAGTACGAACATGGTCCGCTGTACGAATAGCGCTGTATCTCCTGTATCCATGCCAAAAATACTGGCAATTGCGATCGGTGCCGCAATAGAAGAGGCGATCAGAAAGACCGCCCATTGCACACCGCCAAAAATATTTTTCATAGTCGCTGTCCCCACTTCTCTATTCTCCTCGATTGCTTACAGTATACACCTATTGAAAAGATCAAAAAAAGCCCTGACTGTTGTCAGGACTTCGGTTTATCACGGGCAGCTTTTGCTTCATTCACTTTGCGTACTGTTTCCTGCGGATCAGCGTTGTCCTCATCTGGGCTTTCTGCGTCAAAACCATCTTTGTAGACAGCCGGATAGCCCTGTTCTTCCAATTGCTTCACTTGCTTGCGCGAAGCTTTAACCAGTAACCGCACGATCAATACGGATAAAATGAATATAATAACGACAGAAATAATCCCAGGGATATACTCCGATTTGTCTTCAGGAAAATATAAAAAATCCATTGTGTTGATTCCCACCTTTAAACCTTAAGTTTCATCTCATTATACATCATTCATTCTACTGTTCTTTTAATGAACGTGAACATTTCATGGCAAGTTCCATCCGATTGCCGATGATTCCAACCCAGAAGAAAAGCCGACTTCCTTTGAAATCGACTTCTCCCCAAGACTATTAATGGTTTTCAGAAACCACGGTAAACCGTTTATTCTTATGTTCGCCACTCTCGATTTCATCCACCAGCGCAATGGCATAATCAGCATAGCTGATGTAGCTCTTCCCTTTGCTGTTGACGATAAATCCGTCATCGCCTTTTTGGTAACGGCCTGTACGGCGGCCTTCCGGATCAAAAAATGCAGCAGGACTCAGGAATGTCCATTGGATTCCTTCCGACGCTTCCAGATCAGCCAAATTTTGTGCCTGGCCATTGGCAATCGATTTAAACGCTTCAGGAAACTCGGGAGTTTCTGCCAGACGGGTTGTGCGTGCTTCATCAACGAACAAACTGCCAGCTCCTCCGACTACAATCAAACGGGTATCATGAGCTTCTTTAAGTGCGTCAATCAGAATTCTTCCGGCTTCGATATGCTGCTTGGCCTTTTCAGGTGGAACGCCGAACGCATTCACCACTACATCAAAGGGCGCTAAATCTGCTGCCGTTAAACCGAAAACATCTTTCTCCAGCACCGGCACATCCGAATTTTCGACCTTTTGCGAATCTCTGACAATGGCCGTTACTTCATGCCCTCTTTTCAATGCTTCTTTTAAAATTAAATTGCCTGCTTTTCCTGTGGCGCCTATAATACCTATTTTCATTTACTTTTCCTCCAGTCTCTATAATCTGCATAGGAAGCGAACGAAACGGCTCTTACACCGCTTCAACCGCTTTGCTCTTTTCCTGAGAATCGTGAAGAACATCCACTGTCGAACAGTTCAAGTAAACTTTAGGCAGTCGCAACGTGAAAACGATTTGTCGCCTGCTTCAACACTTCAAATGAGCGTTTTCTTTTTTCCTGATCGTAGATATAGGAAACCGCAATCACTTCGTTAATCTGCAATTCAGCTACAAATTTCCCTAAATCCTCACTTATCGTTTCTTCATCGCCTTTAAAGGTGTATTGGGACATGCCCCGCACCATCATCTCTTCACGGTAGCTCCACTGTCCATCCATTGTATCCAACGGTGGCTGAAGCAGGTTCTTGCTGCCTCTTACGACGTTCAGATAGAATAGATCACTGGATGTCGCCAACTTCTCAGCTTCTTCGTTGGAGTCTGCTGCGACGACATTGACACACACCATGACATACGGCTCAGCCAGATATTCCGAAGGCTGGAATCCGTTGCGGTAAATCTGCAGGGCTTGTTGCAGCTGCTGTGGTGCAAAATGTGCAGCGAACACATATGGCAGTCCAAGGCTTGCAGCAAGCTGAGCACTTGAAGTACTTGATCCCAGGATATAAACCGGCACTGCCGTTCCCACGCCCGGATGCGCTCGGACTGGACCTTGCCCATCCAACGGCTTCAAGTAATTCTGCAGTTCGACGACGTCCTGTGGAAACGCGAACGCGGTTTCCTGCGTGGTTCTGCGAAGCGCATGCGCTGTCTGCATATCAGTTCCTGGAGCACGTCCGAGACCCAAGTTCAAACGTCCCGGATGCATGGTTTCCAACGTGCCGAATTGCTCTGCAACAACCAACGGTGTATGATTCGGCAGCATGATTCCGCCCGATCCCACTTGAATGGATTCGGTGTTTTCAAGGACTTTGGAAATGAGGATTGCCGTAGCTGAGCTGGCAAGCGTAGCTGTATTGTGATGCTCAGACAGCCAAAAGCGGTTGTACCCCAACTTCTCAGCGTGCTGTGCGATTGTGACCATTTCATCTAATGCATCTTTCGTCGTTCCACCTTCACGGACTGGCACCAGGTCCAGAACGGAAATCGGGAATGAATCTATGGGTTGTGACATTTTTTAACTTCCTTTCATCCTTCATATGCTTTAAGGATAAAAGGAAAATATCTGGTACACAAACTATCTGCCTGTCTTCCCCTGCCAAAGGAGAAAAAGCGAGCGGTTCAGATTTCGTAACTCTTTCCTATTACTGCAAATTCGACTTCGCCTGAATAACTGGACTTTGCTGCATGCAGAATTTCATCCAACTCTCCATATTGCGGCAAGTGGGTCAGCAGCAATCGCTTGGCACCGGCACGTTCAGCCAATTCACCAGCCTGGCTGCCGCTGAGATGCCCAGGAATAATGCCCAGGTATTTTTCGTAAAGATTCGATTCAGCAACCAGCAGATCTGTCCCGTCCGAAAAACCGATCAGCTCATCTTTCCAGCTGGTATCTGCCGTAAACACCACACTCTTGCCATCCGCAGTAAATTTCATCGCCAAACAATACACCGGATGAATTGTCTCGCAAAAAGATACTTGCCAAGGCCCCAGCTCCAAAGTCTCGGCAGCCTGTATTGCCCTGCCTTCGGTGACACCTTTATAGGACAGTTTCTTGAACTCTTCCTGGTCCTTGTCATGTGCGTAAATCAGCAAGGGAGTTTCCCACTCCTTCAATTGCATACCTACCATCGCTGCATGCTGCAGAACGCCGATATCAGCGATATGATCCGGGTGATAATGGCTGATGATGACCGCATCCAATTCACGCAATTCCGTATAATTCTGGACGGCCGCCAAGACACCGCTGCCACAATCGACTAAACAGCGGAATCCGTCCTGTTCAATCAAAAAAGCTGATGTCGCTTCATTTTTATTGGGATAGCCTCCCCAAATGCCAATCGGTATGACCTTCAAAGAAATCACTCCTTATCTCCAATTTCCTCCAGTATACCTGACTGACAAAAGATCCTCTTGTTTAAACTCCCCACTGCCGTGGTATGCATACTAGTAAGATAGAAATTATTTGGAGGGATTACTTTGACTTTAAAAATGACAGTCGAAAACGCAGTACAGGCAAAAAAGGAAATCGAAAAATTGGAAACGCAAGGTTATTCACTCGATAACATCTACATCTTTGCACATGACAAAAAACGCGGAAAAGACATCACGAAGGCTTTGGATACAGAAGAAGTCGGCGTCAAAGAACAGGGATTCCTGGACAGCATGAAAAACATGACCAGTTCACGCGGTGACGAGCTTCGTGCAAAATTGGCAGCTGCAGGCTTATCCGATCAGGAAGCAGAGCAGTATGAAGAAGAACTTGATAAAGGAAAATTGGTTATTGTTGCAAATAAAGACGTAGAATAATCGAGTATCAAAGCATCGCCGAAACAATCGGCGATGCTTTTTTTTGCGCAGGAGCAATCATTTGAATTTTCTTTTTTACTATCTTAATATGTTATTTTTATCCATTTATCTCAGTAGGTATATAGAGTTATATACAGTTTTAATGCTCTTTTCCTGTTGTATACGCTTACTTCTTTTGCTATATTTAGATAGGGATTTTTTAATTTTTAAAAAACTTGCTATTGTATTAATTCGCACCAAGGGGGAACAACATGAAAAGTTTAAAAATGGGGAGTGCCTTTGCCGGAATTATTGTCGGAGCTGGATTCGCTTCTGGACAAGAAATTCTTCAGTATTTTACCAGCTTTGGCCATATGGGGACTGTGGCCGCCATCCTTTCAACTGCTTTATTTGCTTATTTAGGCATGAGCTTGACTCGACTAGGCAGCCGAATGAAAACTACATCACATAAAGAAGCCATTTTTGGCATCAGCGGCAGACTCGTTGGAACAATCGTCGATTATATCATCATCCTCACCCTGTTCGGTGTAGGCGTAGTGATGATTGCGGGAGCCGGATCCATCTTCTCTCAGCAATTCAATCTACCGGCTCCACTTGGCAGTACGGTCATGGTGATTCTGGTAGTTCTGACCATTATGATGAACGTCCAAAAAGTCATCGCCATCATTGGCAGCATCACGCCATTCCTGGTCGTCGCTGTTGTTGGATTAGCTGTCTATAGTTTATTGACGATGGATTCGTCGTTTAATGCACTGGACCCAATCGCCAATGAACAGATGTCGGCATTGCCAAACTGGTTCCTGTCCGCCATCAATTATGTTTCATTTAATATTGCAGTGGGTGCTTCGATGGCTATCGTCATGGGCGGAACTGAAAAAGATGAAAAAATCGCAGCACGCGGCGGGCTTATTGGCGGACTGATCTTAGGTGCCATGATCATTCTGAGCCATTTGGCAATTTTCTCTAAAGTGGATATTGTCGGCAGCGCAGAAATGCCGTTGCTGCAAATTGCCGATGACCTTTCACCGATTCTCGGAGTGATTATGTCATTCATCCTTTTCGGCATGATCTACAATACCGCTGTCAGCATGCTGTTTTCATTCTCAGCGCGCTTTGTCGTACTGGGAACCAAAAAATTCCGTATTTTTGTTATCATCGTTGGTATTGTGGCTTACATATTAAGTTTTGTCGGGTTCACGAAGCTTGTAAGTATGTTTTATCCAATCGTCGGTTATCTCGGCCTGTTCCTTGTCGTAGCCCTAATTGTTGCCGATATCCGAAAAACGCACAAAAAGAAACTCCAATAAGTGAAGTTTCTTCCTCACTGATACTTAAGCCGCCAAAGCATGCAACACTGCTTTGGCGGCTTTTTTATGGTACGGTGGATAAAGAAAAGCGAAGGCACCCGTGGAGCTCCGACAGGCTTAAGGCAGAACTGCCAAGCGGTGTTTCTGTGCCGCTGGGTTGGGCTGACTTAAGACCCCGAGGAGCTGGGTGGCGCAGCTGGACAAAGAAAAGCGAAGGCACCCGTGGAGCTCCGACAGGCTTAAGGCAGAACTGCCAAGCGGTGTTTCTGTGCCGCTGGGCTGACTTAAGACCCTATAGAGCTCCGCAACTCGATAAAGAAAAGAAGAAGGAGTCTTTTTATGAATCAATTTATCAAAACACCTGAACAGCAAGCGTTAGTCGATCAACTCCGTGTCCTTCAGCCCGTTTTTCAGGCGCGTGAGCCGGAGCTGGATGCACGCGGCTCCTTCCCTTTCGAAAACATCAAAGACCTGAAAAAAATGAATTATCATACCTTGACCTTGCCGAAAGAATCCGGCGGCCAGGGACTTGGATTGTACGAATACGTATTGGCACAGGAAGCCATAGCGGAAGGATCCGGAGCGACGGCTCTCTCCATCGGCTGGCATGTCGGCATCGTTCTTGAGTATGCAGAAAATCGCCATTGGCATGCCGAGTCAGCGGAATGGCTGATGGCAGAAATCGCAAACGGTGCGCTCATCAACACCGCCGCTACAGAAGCGAATGCCGGCAGTCCTGCCCGTGGCGCTTTGCCGCGCACTACAGCAGTTACCGAGGGGGATCAGTATATTGTCAGCGGAGAAAAGACCTATACTTCCATGGCACCTGCACTCAATTATATTTTCGTGACTGCTGCTGCGGAAAATGATGAAGTCATCACGGTCATCATTCCTCGCCACGCCGAAGGGGTATCGATCGACGAGACCTGGGACATGCTGGCGATGAGAGGTACAGCGAGCCACACACTGGTCCTCAATCATGTCCGAATTCCCAAAACACATGTATTAAAACCTTCCGGCTCGGCTGCAGCCGCTAAAGGCTGGCTGCTTCATATCCCTGCCTGTTATATCGGAATTGCCGCGGCTGCAAGAGCCTACGCAGTTGAATTTGCAGCCAACTACAGTCCAGCATCTCTCGGCAAGCCGATTGCGGAAACTCCTGCTATCCAACAGACCATCGGTGAGATGGAACTTGAGCTTACTACTGCCCGCCACCTTCTGTACGGTACTGCAGAGCGCTATGTTCTTGCCGATGATAAGGCAGAGATGGATGAAGCATTGAATGTCACAAAAATCGCTGTCACCCATGCGGCAATGGGTGTAGTGGATAAGGCGATGAAAATTGTCGGATCCCGTGCCCTTTCAGAAGACAATCCGATGCATCGCCATTACCTGAACGTCCGTGCCGGACTCTATAATCCGCCGATGGAAGACATGGTAAAAAGCCAATTGGCGGCGCAGGCAATCCAAAGCTTTACCCAACACTCAAAATCAGAGGTGAAATAAACGATGGAAACCATTATTTGGATCAATGATACTGAAGTCCACGCGTTAAACTTGAAAGAGGAATTGATTGAAGACCCCCATTCCAACCAGAAGAAAAGAAAAATTTCTTTTGACTTCAAAGTAACCAGTGAAGAATACCATGACATTGCGGTATTGCTTTATGAAATGAATTTTCGGATCCGCGTTCCGGTACAAGAACTGGAATTTAACGCGGCCATCTCCAATTATTCGACATCCATCACTGATTTATATAAACCCGGCCAAATTGCCGATTACTACTTGGAGTTAATTGAACAAGCATAACTATCAAAAGAAGCCCGGAACCTTTTACAGGTAACGGGCTTCTTCTCATTTCCGCTTAAAGCGGCTTCCTTTTTTCTTCGTTCGAAGCCTTGTTATCAGCTCTTCAGCTTGTTCCCTCTTGGCCATGGACGTTTCTTCATCCAAGGTGACTGCCAATTGGCCATTTTCTGCATCGATGGTAAACCAGGAGTTGATGTGACTTCCTTCAGGCAAGCGATTGGCTGGCAAAACAAGTTCGATTCCTTCTTCTTCCACTAGGATGACTGCGTGCCTTTCATCCTCAATCCGGTCCAAAATCCCTTTCATTTCATCACCCTCCTACGCATGCCAGACCCTGCTCTTGAATAGCACTCAGCGTCCCTTGGCCGATTCCTTTGATATCCAGCAATTCTTCGACACGCTCAAACGGACGCTGCTCGATGATTGCCTTAGCATAAGCTTCACCGATTCCTGAAATCTCCTGCAATTCCGCTGAGGAGGCTATATTTAAATCAATACACCGATTTTCTCCTTCAGTCGGCACACCTTCCTGTTGGGTCAATACGTTATAGGACGTGCCATCCGTTTTAACAACAATGGTGCCATTGACGTCTGTCCCATACACTTCAGCGCCTGCATTTTCCGCAGCAGCAATCACTTCTGCATGCGGATGTCCGTACGAATTATCGGCTCCCGCACTGTAAATCGCCACTTCAGGCGTCACTGCTTTCAAAAAGGCAGGGCTTGTCGACGTATTGGAGCCGTGATGGCCTAAATGCAGAATTTCGGCATCTAAATCCATGCCGCTGTCGATCATTTCCTGTTCCTGCTTGACGCCCGCATCACCTGTGAAAACAAAACGAACATCACCGTAAGTCATCTTTAACGATACCGACTCTTCGTTTGCTGCACCGGTGATTTCGTCTGGATACAGCACGTCAATTTGCATTGAACCCACATCAAAAGTGTCACCGCTTCTCGGTTCCACATACTCAGACCCGCTCGCTTCGATGGCTTGAAGCACATTGAGGAATGTATTGGAGCTGCTTGTGTTGCCGGACATCCATACTTCCCCAACCTCGAATTCACCAATTACCTGTGCCAGCTGCCCGATATGGTCGGCATCCGGATGAGTTCCGATGACGATATCGATATCGTTGATTTCCTGCTGCTTCAAGTAATCCACGGCTTCTGTCGAATTCCAGTTGCCGGCGTCGATCAGCATTGCAAACCCGTCGAATTCAAGCAATGTGGAATCCCCTTGTCCGACATCGATATAATGTACCGTCAATCCATCCAATGCCGCTTCCTCTCCAACAGGTTCCTCAGGTTCTGGTTGTTCAATTTCCTGATCTGTTTCGTTGTCATTGCGTTGTTCCACCGGTTGCTCGACTGATTCTGTACAAGCTGCCAGCAAGATGAAAATCACAACTGCCCATAAGGCCCATATAATCTTTTTCAAAAACTCACTCCTCTTTCTCCAGTGAATTTTACCATATACAATAGAGAAATAAAAAAGCAGGCCAAGAAAAGTTCCTGGTCCTGCTTACCTTGCTTCACGTAGACATATAGTCCCCGCCGTTCATATGGAGGAACTGGCCCGTCATATATGAATTTTGCGGATCGGCCAAAAATACATAGGCTTTAACCAACTCATACGGCTGACCCGGGCGCCCGGCCGGCACATCTTCACCAAAGTCGTCGCCGACATCGGGATATAAATCACCGAAGGTTTTGGTGATCAACGGAGTCCAGATCGGTCCTGGAGCAATGCCGTTCACGGCAATTTCCTCACGCACTAAGCGCCGGGCCAATGACCTGGTCATTGCCACCATCGCCCCATTGGCTCCTGCATAGTCGATGAGATCGGAATGACCGCGGTAAGCGTTGATGGAGGCGGTATTAATGATGCGTGACCCTTTCTTTAAATGCGGCAATGCCGCCCTCGTCAAATAGAACATGGCGAATGCCTTGATTTCAAAGGTTTTCAGCATCTGTTCATCCGTGATATCCAAGGGTGAAGTCTGGGGATATTGATAGCCCGCATTATTAACCAGAATATCTACTTGGCCAAACTCGGTTAAGGTGAATTGGACCAACTGGTCACAGTTCGCCGATTTCCCTAAATCACCACTCAACGCCTTGGCTTTGCCGCCATAGCTTTCAATCAGTTCAATGGTTTTTTGGGCTCCTTCATCGTCACCGAGGTAGCCGACCACTACTTTTGCCCCTTCCTTGGCGTATGCGATTGCGACGGCTTGGCCGATGCCGCTGCTGGCACCTGTGACAATCGCTACCTTGCCTGCCAGCGCTCCACTGGCTTTATAATCCTTTAAATCGGTGTTGTCGAATTCCTTATCCGCCATGTTCCCACCCTTTCAGCTTCTAATGTACACTTGGAATCTTCGTTAAATGCCAAACATCATCTGAATATTGCTGGATGGTACGGTCACTGGAGAAAATGCCGGAAGCTGCGATGTTTTTGACACACATTTCCGCCCATTTCTCCGGTTGTACATAAGCATCCAGAATTTGTTCATGCGCTTTGGAGTAGCTGCGAATATCCTTCAGCACAAAGTAAGGATCACGATCTTCCAGCAGCTGATCAACAATAAAGTCGACATTCGTTTTACCTTCTGTCCATTCCCCTTTGACCAGTTCTTCCATCAACTGTGCAAGTTCCGGATCCGTTTCAATTATTTCTTGTGGATTGTAGGACTGTTCCTTCTCATGCTGCATCACCTGTTCAGCACGCATACCGAAAACAAATGCATTTTCTTGTCCTGCTTGCTCAAATATTTCGACATTTGCGCCATCAAAAGTGCCGATCGTCAATGCACCATTCATCATCAATTTCATATTCCCAGTTCCGGAAGCTTCTTTAGAGGCTGTCGAAATCTGTTCACTGACATCTGCAGCTGGAATCAGGTATTCTGCTTGGGTAACATTATAATTTTCTACAAAAACAACATGGAGATGCTTTCTGACCAATGGGTCACTGTTCACTTTCGCTGCCACTGTATTGATCATTTTGATGACTTGTTTCGCAAAATGGTAACTTGGTGCTGCTTTCCCTCCAAAAAAGAAGGTTCGCGGATATGGCCGATATGTTGCATCCCGCTTAATCCGATCGTAGAGCATCTGGATATGCAGGATATTCATCAATTGGCGTTTATAGCCATGGAACCGCTTGATGTGAATATCGAATATGGAATCGGGATCCACAATAATATTCTGGTTTCGTTGAAGGTGGTGAATCAACTGCTCTTTTTTCAAGCTTTTGATCGCCTGGAAGTCTTGAAGAAATGAATGATTTTGAGCGAAATAATGCAATTCGCTTAACCGCTCAGGTTCTCTGATCCACTGCGGCCCAATCGTTTCCGTAATCAACCCGGACAACTCCCGGTTAGCTTTGATCAACCACCGGCGATGCGTAATGCCATTGGTTTTGTTATGGAATTTATCGGGGAATTGTTCATTTAGTTCTTTCATCTCACGCTTCTTCAAAATCTCCGTATGCAGTTTTGCTACCCCATTCACTTTATAGCTGCCCACTACCGCCAACACCGCCATCTTTATGACACCATTTTCGATAATGGATAATTTGTGGAGGGCTTCCTCGTCTACAGCTTGCTGCTGCAGACTTTCTTTAAAGCGCCGGTCGATTTCTTCAATGACCATATAAATTCTTGGAAGCAAGGATTGGATCAACCGACTGTCCCATTTCTCCATCGCTTCTTCCAAAATCGTATGATTTGTATAGGAAATAGTGCGGGTTGTAATATCCCAAGCTTCGTCCCAACTCAAGGCATATTCATCTACCAAGAGGCGCATCAATTCAGGAACCGCCAGAGCCGGGTGCGTATCGTTGATTTGGATGGCAACATTCTCTGGAAGTGCCTCTATATCAAAACTGCGGTTGTTTAAAATGGTTTGAAGTGACGCGCTGCACAGGAAATACTGCTGTTTCAGGCGGAGGATTTTTCCGGCATCGAGTGAATCATCAGGGTAAAGCCGATCCGTGATTTTAGCGGTCTCGTGTTCATAGACTGCATAATCTTTATCACCCGGAAATGGGCGGTCTGAAACTTCCGCCTGCCATAACCGAAGCGTATTGACAGTACCGCCATTTGCTCCGACCACTGGCATGTCATAAGGCACGGCTTTGACCCACTCTGAATTTTCCACTCTAATCTTAAGCCCATCCAATCCCATGACCAATTGGACTTCTCCATAATAAGGGATGTCCACCGCCAATTCTTCGCGGCGAATGTCTACATTATTTTCTTCCTGTATCCATTGAGTAGGCTGCTCGGTCTGGTAGCCGTTAACAAAATGCTGGGTGAATAGGCCACCTTTATAGCGCAGCCCAAACCCATGTCCAGGCAATTCAAGGGAAGCCAGCGAGTCCATAAAGCAGGCTGCCAATCTTCCAAGGCCGCCATTGCCAAGTCCAGGCTCTATTTCAAGCTCTTCTATCTCTGACAGTTGAAAGCCCAGCTCCTCCAACCCTTCCTTGACGAGTTCATAATGATCTAAATTGATCAGATTTTGTCCCAGGACCCGTCCAATCAGAAATTCAATAGAGAAATAATATAATTGCTTTTCATTATTTTCTTTATACAATTGATTGGTCCGATTCCAACGATCCTGTATCCATTCGTTCGTCATTTCCCAAAGTGTCTCATAAGCAAGTTCTGGCGTTTTTTCAATTCTCTTGTGTTCCATACGAGTGACAAAGCTTTTTTTGAACTCTTCTTTGGAAGAAAACATAATTGGCACGCCCCTTTAAATTATCCTTTCATAGAGTTTAGCGTATTCTGCCGCAGAGCGCGACCAGGAATAATCACCTTTCATCCCATTTTTTTTGATGGCCTCCCAATGTTCCGGCTGCTGATAAAAAGTCAGGCATCGGCTAAGGGCGAGGTCGAATGGCTTGTCCTGTGAAAAATCGCTTAAAAACCCATTGCCGGTCTTCAGGTTTTCATCGTATTCCACTACAGTGTCTTTCAAACCACCTGTTTTATTGGCTACAGGAACTGTTCCATACCGCATCGAGATCAATTGGCTCAATCCACAAGGCTCAAAATGCGAAGGCATCAGAAAGATGTCAGCACCCGCATACAATAGATGGGCGAACGCTTCGTCAAAGCCGACATGGACGTAGACCTTATCCGGAAAATTGGCTGCCAGTTCGTGGAAAAACTGTTCGTACTGCTCTTCGCCAGAACCCAGCAATACAAACTGGACATCTTCTTTTTCCAGCAAGGCAGGAAGCACCTGTTGCAGCACATCAATTCCTTTTTGTCCTGCCAACCTGGAAATCATTGTCATCAATGGCACGTCTCCACGTTCCGGAAGAGCCGCCTTCAGCTGAATTGCCCGTTTATTGGCTTGTTTCCCTTCCAGATTCATCGCATCAAATTGCCGTTCAATGGCTTGATCGGCTGCGGGATTATAGACATCTGTATCGATTCCATTTAAAATACCGACCAGATCCTGTTCTTTCTTCTGCAGAAAACCATTCAGCTTCTCACCATAAAAATCCGTCAAGATTTCATCTCGATAGGTAGGGCTGACAGTGGTCACTTTGTCCACATAGGAAATACCTGTCTTTAACGCATTGAAGTCGCCATTCCATTCCACAACACCATCATCGTAATAACGTTCATCCATTTCGAAGTTTTCTAAAAATATCTCTTTGGCAAACTTCCCTTGAAATTGCAGATTATGAATCGTCAAAACGGTTTTTATCGCTTGAATCGACGCATATCGATCGTCTTCCTTCAATAGAAATGGAACCATGGCAGTATGCCAGTCATGAACATGAATCAGGTCAGGCTGCTGTTCCTGCCGCTGAATAATCTCCAGCACCGCCCGGTTGAAAAAAGCATATCGTTCCGCATCATCTTGCTGGCCGTAAATCTTGTCTCTTTTGAAATAGCTGTCGTTTTCCACAAATAAAAATTTCACACCGGCATGAGCGTATTCATAGACGCCAAATGTTGATTGCTGGCCTTTAAAATCAAACTCGATCGTTTCTTGCAGATGGAATTCAGATGTGTGTTCTTCTGAAATCAAACTATACTTCGGAACGATGACGTTGATTTCATGGCCTAATCTGCTGAGTTCTTTCGGTAATGCCCCCATCACATCAGCCAGTCCTCCGGCTTTTGCAAATGGTGCACATTCTGCTGCTGCCATTATGATTTTCATCGCATATCCTCCTTAGTGACCTTCTCCCCTTTGCGTAAAACGATCGGTTGTTCAGCTGTTCCGTGTAAAACCACCCCTTCACCGATATAGACATCTTTATCCGCAATCACATAAGACAGATCACAATTTTCTTCAATCACGCATTTTTGCATAATAATGCATTTCTCTAAACGTGCATTTTTCTTAATGTTGACTGCCCGGCTGATGATGCTGTCACTCACTTCCCCCATGATGGTGCTGCCGTTGGCAATCAGAGCCCGTTTGACACTTGATCCTGTAACATATCGCGTTGGAGGTTCATCTTTCACTTTTGTATAAATAGGCCGGCCAGGGAGGAACAGCTGTTTTCTATTTTCTTCATCCAGCAATCCCATCGAGGCCTGGAAATAGCTTTGAACGGAATCGATAATGGCAAAGTAACCTTTGTATTCATACTGATTGAATGTATAGGGGCTCTTCTTCAAATTGACTACATCTTCCACACTTACCACGTTTTTGTCACGGTGAGTCTGAATCAATTCGACTAGGAGGTCTTTGGATAAAATATAATTCTTCAAGGAAACCCCTTCACTCACAGCTTCTGTGATGTCTGCACCTGATTCGATGTGATGATTCAGCATCTCTCTGAAATCCAATTGGTTGACGACGAAGCCGTTGGTGACGATGGCATAAGGTTGTATGCTTTTTGTGAAAAATTGCATATGCTCTTCCAATCCCGCAAACGCGCCTACCGTGGATAAGCCTCCATCCCGCTGTGTGATCGGAAGGAAAAACAATCCATTTTTTCTTCTGTCCAAATCCCAGCTCTTGCCGACTCCAATATGATCCAACAGAGAAGCAAATGGAGAAGAAGGAAATACGCCAACCGTATTTACACCGGAATTGACAAGATTTGATAAAGGAAAATCGATCAGCCGGTAGCGTCCGGCAAAAGGTACAGATGAAATGGCCCGCTGGATCGTTAAATCCTGCAGCCCTTCTTTTTTAACAGATGTGTCGACTACAGCCAATAAGTTCATTTTCCGACACGCTCCTTCCATTCATCCAATTGCTCTTGGGTCAATAAGATCACTTCATCCTGTTGGCCAGGAATTTCAAATCCTTCCGGCACGTCTAATCTTGGCGGTACAACAGCCCGATGAAGCTTGGCACCTTTGCGGATCTTCGCACCGCTCATGACCACACATTCCGACACCGAGGCCTCTTCTTCAATCGTTACGTTTTGAAAGATTACGGACTTGAAAACCTTACCGGAAATTACACAGCCTTCATTTACCATGGAAGCTTGAACATCGCCGGTTTCGTTGATGACCTGTGGAGGCAGCTGTGGATTTGAAGAGAAGATCCGCCAACCCGGATCATGCAGGTTCAGGCCGGAATTCAAATCAAGCAGATCCATATTGGCTTCCCAGAGGCTTTCAACGGTTCCAACATCTTTCCAATAGCCTTTAAACGGATAGGCGACCATTTTTTCGCCCTTCTCCAGCATGGCTGGCAGAATGTCTTTCCCAAAGTCATGGGAGGAAGCCTCATTTACGTTATCCGTCTCCAAATACTCTTTTAACTTCTCCCATTTGAAGACATATACCCCCATAGACGCTAGATTGCTTTTCGGCTTTTCCGGTTTTTCGTCAAATTCCATGACGTCCATACTGTCGTTGACGTTAACGACTCCAAATCGGCTGGCATCTTCCCAAGGAACTTCCAGGACGGAAATCGTTACGTCTGCCTCATGTTCTTTGTGGTAGTCCACCAATGCCTCATAATCCATTTTATAAATATGGTCTCCCGATAAAATCAGCACATAGGCCGGGTCACAGGACTTCAGGAAACTGATGTTCTGATAAATTGCGCTGGCTGTCCCCGCGTACCATTTGATGCCATCTATTTCTGCATACGGCGGAAGCATGGTCACTCCGCCATTGCGGCGATCCAAATCCCACGGTGTTCCCAACCCGATATATTGATGCAAAACATGCGGCTGATACTGCGTCAAAACCCCGACGGTTTCAATTCCTGAATTGGTACAATTGGACAACGGGAAATCGATGATCCGATATTTCCCGCCAAACGGCAGCGCTGGCTTTGCTATCGTATACGTCAGTGATTTCAACCGGCTTCCCTGTCCGCCGGCCAACAGCATTGCGATTACTTTATCGTTCATTTGGCTCCACTCCCATCCTTTTTTGTTTCCACACATTCATCGTAAATGCAGGCAAATCCAATACTACGGAATAGGGCAAGTCATCATATGGATCATCTGCCGCTCCGACAACAGCTTCCGGGTAGTCATTTCCTGTCGTAAAGATTTTTTCGTACTCCGTGCTTTTCGGGACACCCAACTTAAAGTTTTCATAATGATTGTCCGAGAAGTTACAGACGATTATGCATTCGTCCTCCGGCATATATCCTCTCCGAATAAAGGCAGCTACGCTTTGCTCATGGTTATCCGCGTCAATCCAGGAAAAGCCGTCCGGATGATCATCCAATTCAAAAAACGCTTTTTCAGTTCTGTAGAAGGCCAGCAATTCTCTTGTGAAATCAGCCATTTTTTTATGCTCTTCCATTTCCAAAGAAAGCCAATCCAGTTCCGGTTTAAATTCCCATTCTTCGAAATGCCCAAACTCCTGACCCATGAACAGCAATTTCTTTCCCGGGTGGGCACTCCAGAAACCGAGCAGCAGCCTTAGTTGAAGAAATCGCTCATCCAACGTTCCCGGAAGCTTGTTCAACAAAGAACCTTGACCATTCACCACTTCATCATGGGAAAGCGCAAGAAGATAACGCTCTTCATACTGGTACATGAGGGAAAAGTTCATTTTCCGATGCACTTCAGAACGTTTATCAGGCTGCGTTTCCATGTAATCCAGCGTGTCGCGCATCCAACCAAAATTCCATTTGTAATGGAAACCGACTCCCCCCTCAGAAACCTCATGTGTCACTTTCGGATAATGCCAGGCATCTTCTGCAATTAATATTGTTTCCGGATAAAATTCCTTCAAACTATCTGTCAGCTTCTGAAGGAATTCAACACCTTCAACATTATGAGGGCGTTCTTCTCTGTTGGGGATGAACAGCAGACAGACCAGTGCATCCATCCGTATGCCATCGAATTTAAATTCATTCAGCCAATAGTGGGCACTTGATGTGAGAAAGCTGACAACCTCCCCTTTCTGGACATCGAAATTCAATGTGCCCCAATCCGGATTGGCGCGCCGTTCCAACCGCTCTTCCTCATATAAAGGCGTGCCATTGAATAGAGCCAGCGCATGTTCATCTACACAGAAATGGCCTGGAATCCAATCCAGAATCAACCCGACTTTATTTTCGGCACATTTGGCGATAAAGTATTTCAAATCATCAGCATTTCCATATCGGCTGGTCGGCGCAAAATATCCGGTTGTCTGATAGCCCCAGGACTCGTCCAAAGGATGCTCTGTAATGGGCAGGATTTCGATATGGGTAAAGCCCATATCCAAGATATAGGGGATCAGCTCCGAAGCCAATTCACGGTAATTCAAAAAACCACCTTGGGCATTACGCTTCCATGTCCCGATATGTAATTCGTAAATAGCCATCGGCTTTTCAAAATGATTTCTATTTTGAATTTTTTTGTGTTGCAACACAGTTTTTGACCAAGTGTGCTTAGCGGCTGCTGCCACAACCGATTTGGTTTTCGGCCTCATTTCACTCGCTTGTGCGTAAGGATCGGATTTCCTTACTATTTGCCCATCCGAAGTTTCAATGATGTATTCATAAGAATATCCAATCAGTCTCCCAGGAATCTGTATATGCCAGATTGTCGGATCCAAGGGGTGCTGCTCCATTCCAAAGATTTCTTCCACGTCGCTTTCAGGATTTGAACAAGCTACGTTTACGCCAACTGCACCCGGAACCCATACAGTGAATCTTGTTTCATCTTCAGTGACATGCGCTCCAAAGTATAGATACGCATCTTTCATCAGTCCAGCATGGAAAGAATCCAGCTTTTCCTGCGTCAGAAGGCTTTGCAGATCATTCATCTTCACACCTCCAAAATTTTAACAGTCCCGTGTCCCCTTTAATTCTACATAAGCCATGTAAATCCCTTGTTAAGAAAGTTAATTGTCCAAAAATTTAGTTAAATTAAGAATTTTTCGGTATTTCCGTTCGAAATGTCTACACATTTCTTTTTCTTTATACCCTTGTTTGGGGGAAGAATATCCACTACGCTTAGGAGGATATCCGATTATTGAAAGAGAGGCTGAAATTTTTGCGAAACTATAGAGGACTGTTACTGGCTGTTTTCTTCAGCATTTTTTTGGCTGCATGCAATCAGGGCATTGAAGACCCCCTCAAATGGGAAATAGAGGATTTTACATTCACCAATCATAACAATGAAGATTTCGGCTTAGCCGATCTGGAAGGTGAAGTATGGTTAGCTGATTTTGTTTTTACTAATTGCACGACCGTCTGCCTGCCGATGATGGCGAATATGACAGATTTGCAGGCACAATTAAAACAGGAAGGCCTCGATGTTCAGATTGTTTCGTTCAGTGTGGATCCTGCATTTGATAAACCGGAAATCCTGAAATCCTATGCGGAAAATTACGGAGCTGATTTATCCAGTTGGAATCTGTTGACGGGCTATACCCCACAGGAAATCGATGAATTTGCTATGGATAATTTCCAGACTTTAGCCCGGAAGCCTGAAAATGACGATCAAGTCATTCATGGGACTTCCTTTTATCTAGTTGACCAAGCTGGCGTCATCATGAAAGCCTATGACGGATTGAACCCCCCGGTCGAAGAAATTTTGGCAGATGCGGAAATCCTATTGACGGAGGAATAAGACATGGCAAAGAAAAAAATCTGGATAGTTGCGCTGCTGCTTGCCGCCTTCCTTTTGCTGCTGCTTTTCTTTATCCCGAGAGAAAATATGCCGGCACCCGAAAGCCGTGTGATTCTGGAGCATACCTTCAGGACCTATATTGCACCTTCGTGTTTTGAACAGGCTGACGCTACCAACTTTTTGGAAGAATCAACTCTGGAGCAGGCACAGGAACTCAATTATCCTCCGCATTCTTCCTGTACTGAAAAAGCATTCGAAGGAAATCAGGACAGCGGCTTTATCCGCCTGCTGAAAGAATTGGACATCATGGAAAAAGAATCGCAGGATTGGTAATTAAAAAACAGGCAGAGAGTTTTTCTCTGCCTGTTTTTTTACCGTCTCGACCTGATGACTTTGACGCAAACCGGAGCGGTCGTCTGGACAATATTTTCGACTGTGCAGGGAGCACCTGATCGCCCCATTTTCAAAGCCGCGAGCGTATGGGAATTTTCGTTCGCCACTACAAGCCATTCATCGCCGGGAATTATGGCGAAATGCCTTGGCCCTTCTCCTCCCGCCCCTGCTAACCCGATGTTCTCCAACGTTCCATTATCTTGTATGGCAAATGTGGCGATGCTGTCATGCCCTCGGTTCGATGCATAGACATACCGGCCATCACCCGAAACAGCAATTTCCGCACTGGTATTTTGTCCCTGGTAGTTGTCGGGCAATAAAGGCAGCAACTGCAGGAAATCCAATTGGCCTTGCTGGCTGATCTTGTAAACCAACAGTGTGGAATTTATTTCATTTAGTGAATAGACAAACGGTTTTGTCGGGTGGAAGCTTAAATGGCGGGGGCCAGCTCCTCCTTCTGCTTGGACAGTATATTGAAGTGTCAATTTTCCGGTATCGGAATTCAGCTTATAGGTGGTGATGGTATCATTGCCCAGATCCGAAACCAAAAATAAATTCTTCCCCGGAACTTGTATGACCGAATGCGGATGAGCAGCATCCTGCCGCTCTTTATTCGGACCGGAACCTTCATGTCTCACAGAGTCCGCCAAGTCTCCAATTCCACCATCTGCACGTAGAGAGTGAACGTTAACTGTAGCGCCGGAATATGTAACAGACAGGAGCCATTGTCCCGTTTCGTCAATGGTGATATGAGCCGGATGATCGCCATTGGACGATTGTCGATTGAGTTCCACTATTTTTTTCGCATCCGGATGAATCCAATAACTGACCAATTGGCCATCCCCCACCTCACTGGTGGCGACAAAACTTGTACCATTCGGGTGGATGGCGAGAAAAGAAGGGCGTTCAATGCCCGCCATACCAGCCAACTCGGTCAATTCCCCGCTGGCCTCTTCAAATTTCCAAAGTTTGATACCTGGTTCTTGTTCTGATGAATACGATCCTGTCAGCAGAAAGCTGGCTGCCATCAAATTCCTCCTTGACTAAATGATATGAAACAACGTTGGTACCCTCTATTATTCTGCAGAGTCTACACTGACGGGTTGAGGTGACTAATCATCCACACAGATTGCCTTTCATTGGTCCCGAAGAAAGAGTCGAAAAAGACCTTTTAAGACCAATTGCTTCATTTTGCTTATCAATTCTATAATTCCCGTGAATTTACGGTACAGATGAGGTAAAGTTAGCTATGAAACCTGACCAATTCCACTAAAAGAGAAAGAAGGTTGCTCATGAGAAATTTCGGTTTATCCATCCGTGAAAAAAGCATTGTCTGCATCGGCTTTATGGGAGTCGGCAAAACAACCGTCGGCAAATTGCTGGCCCAAAAGCTCTACCGGAGCTTCATTGATATTGATGTCGAGATCGAGAAGGAATTTACTATGTCGATTCCGCAAATATTCGAAGTTTACGGTGAACAGGCATTCCGGGCCAAAGAGAAAGAGTTGATTGTGAAATACAGCCAACAGCCCTTGAATATCATTTCTGTTGGCGGCGGAGCTTTTCTGCAAAAAGAAATACAGGACATTTGTATGGCCAATTGCATCGTCTTGTTTCTTGATATCTCATGGGAGTCGTGGAAAGACCGAATCCATATTCTCGTTGACAACCGGCCTTTGTTAAAAGGACGTTCTCTTGAAGATATGAAAATACTGTTTCTGGAACGGCAATCGATTTATTCATTAAATCATTCCAAATTCCAGGTGGATAATTTCCAAGCAGAAGAAGCGGCTGAGTATTTGGCTGACGCGTTGAAATTATCCTGGGAGATCCACGCCCCCCAGCCAAAGTGAAAATCGAACCCGCCATCTATGCATGGCGGGTTTTTTCGTCGGCAAGCACTTCCCTCACCACCCTCCTTGTTTTAATATTCAGTTTAGTGGAAATTATACGCCATCAATTATAAGCTTTCAATTTTGAGCATGATGAAAAGAGCATGAGGGCATTTAAAGACCCCCATGCTCTATGAATTTCCATCACAAATGAATAACTGTCTGAATGAATAATTGGACCATGATATAGAAAGCGGCAGCGAACTTTAAATTGAATTGAAGACCGTTCCGGATTCCGCTCAATCCATTCACACTGCTCAAGATAATCACAGGCATGACAAAAGGTGACAATATGATGGAGATGACACTTCCCGAAGTTACGGCCAGCACCACTAATTCGGGAGGATACGGAAAAGGAATCGCCTCCAGGACTCCCGTCACCAACACGATAACCGGCAAAGGGCCCAATCCGATAAAGCCCAATAAAATGACTATAAACGGGACCAGGAACAGAATATTCAGGACTGGAATGATTCCAGTCAAAAAATTCATGCCGCTGATTACATAATCTCCGACATCCGATTGATTCAACGCGTAGATAAGCACCCCTGCTGCCATCAAAATACTGAACTGCTGTGCTTGTTTGGCAATGCCTGCTGAGAAATAATAGCGGGTCTCCACAATAAAACTAGAAGTTCTTCCTTTAATCAAAAAGTAGAACAAGGTCCAGACAAGAATGACCAACGGGATGGTCAGTAAAAATTCCAATCCCGTTATTTCGTGGACGAGAAAAATAGTCCCGAACAAAGAAACGAATAGAAAGACAAATTCCGCAACATCCTTGTTCCACTTTCCGGGATTCCGTGAATTCTTCATAGCTATATCGATTTCCTGCCGTAAAACAAAAGAAAAATCGACTCCGTATTTCTTTTCCTGGTAATAGGAAAAGATTACGGATAAGATTGTTCCTGCTAAAGCGAAGGCGAATCCCAGCACCATCGACTTCCACAGGGTCGCTTCCAATGCTTCCACCGCAAAGATGAAACTCGGGATACTGATGACCCATAAAGTGGAAAGTCCAAAGCCGCGCAAAATGGCTGTTCCTTTAAAATTCTCCCATGCTTCATCTTTATGTTCCTTTAAAAAAGTATCAATGAAGCGATACATCATCGGCACTACGCCAAACAACAGAAAATGGGAGATGACTTGTGTCATTGCCATCAGGCCAAAGTAGAATTTCTGGCTCCTATTGAGAAAATTATGGGCGAAACTCATAATCTCTTCAATATAAGGCTCTTCCTTCAACACCCAACTGATCATAGGAACAATCAACAGCAAACCGATCAAGTTTCTCATTTGCTGTAATCCATGAATCAAATCAGCTCCGAATGAATCACTTGTAAAAAATAAGACGACTAAAGCCATAAGAACAAGGAATAATTGCAATTGAATTTTCTTGAATGGCAGAAAAAGAAAAGCGGATACTAAAATCAGAACACCCAAAACAGAGAGCATTCCGGTTAAAGCGGCATTCTCATAAAAGTAAGTGACAAAATGCACCAAAGCATATGCCGAAACTGAAAAGATAAATCCTCTAGCAGCTTTCCGGTTCATTTCACACCTCCTCTGACGACTTTCATCATCTTTCCCCCATTCTACACTTTTTTAACAGCCAATTATTTCAATCCCATGGTTTCCAATTAAGTTTTAAATCGAATGAGGGAGACCTGCCTTAAGGTTTCCCGATGTTTCTTAAGATTTTTTGTTTTCAGTTAATCTGTGATATGCTCTGAGATAACAATGAATTATACAGCAACTTCCTCCGGAAAATAAACTGTATTTCATTGAGCAAAGCATTTCCCTGTTTTATCGGCTCGGCTTATCGATGACATGTTCTAACAGTATGGGAGGAATTAACCGTGGGTGTAACAAAAAGTTTTTTCATTGCGCTATCCAAAAATCAGCCATTAAACAGTGCCGCTAAAAAATGGGGCTTGAAATTAGGCGCTGGAAAAATGGTTGCAGGTACTGACATCCAAAGTATGATGCAGTCCGTAAAAGAACTGAATGCCAATGGCATCAGTGCAACAATCGATAGTCTTGGCGAATTTGTCCGCACTAAAGAAGAAGCGACAAAAGCCAAAGAGGCCATATTGAACACATTGCAAGCCATTCAGACTCATGGTGTGAATGCCCATATGTCCGTTAAATTAACGCAAATTGGCCTTGACGTCGATCCTGCTTTCTGTCTGAAGAACATCCAGGAAATTGTGGCAGTTGCTGCCAACTATGATATTTTCATTAATTTGGATATGGAAGATTACGACCACCTGCAACAAACACTCGATATTCTCGAAGCCCTGCTCAAGGAATACGATAATGTCGGTACCGTTATCCAAGCCTATTTATACCGATCCGAAAAAGATGTGGAGAACTTGCAGAATGTCCGTCTCCGTCTCGTAAAAGGCGCGTATAAGGAAATTGCAGAAGTCTCCCTCCAGGAGAAAGAAGAAATTGATGCAAACTATTTGAAGCTCATCAAGCTCCACCTTCAAGCTCCTGGATATACATCAATCGCAACACATGATCATCATATTATTGAACAGGTCAAAACATTCGTAAAAGAAAAAAATATTCCACTGGATCGCTTTGAATTCCAGATGCTGTACGGTTTCCGTTCCGAGATGCAAAAAGATTTGGCAAAAGAAGGTTATTCCTTCACTACCTATGTGCCTTTTGGTCAGGATTGGTATGCCTATTATATGAGAAGATTGGCTGAACGGCCTCAAAACATCAGTTTGGCGTTGAGAAGCTTAATATCGAAATAAAAAAAGCACTTCCGAATTTTTTCGGAAGTGCTTTCTTGTGTCCAGCTCCAGCCCCCAGCTCTTTGGGTCATAAGCCAACCCAGTGTCCAGTTGCAAGTGCCCAGCTCCTTGGGTCATAAGTCGACCCAGCTGTGTGGCAAAGTGCGCCACCCTGCTGGTCCGCCTTATGCCGGTCAGAGCTGAACAGGCACTTTCACTTTTCGTTATGTCCAGCTCCAGCGCCCAGCTCTTTGGATCATAAGCCAACCCAGCTATGTGGCAAAGAACGCCACTTCGCTGGTCTGTCTTATGCCCGGCAGAGCTACACGGGCGCTTCTGCTTTTCTTTGTGTCCAGTTGCAAGTGCCTAGCTCTTCGGGTCATAAGTCGACCCAGCTGTGTGGCAAAGAACGCCACCCTGCTGGTCCGCCTTATGCCGGTCAGAGCTGAACAGGCACTTTCACTTTTCGTTCTTCAATCCAAATTTCTTACTTGGATCGGCGGGAGTTCGCGTTGAAGGTTTTTTCTGTGTCTTTCGTATTGCGCTGGCAGCATCAATGCTTCTCCCAGTGCTTCCGGCGATTCGTCGATTGCAAATCCTGGGGGATCGGTGGCGATTTCAAAAAGGATGTCTCCATATTCCCGGAAATAGATAGCGTTGAAGTAATTGCGGTCCTGAACCGGCGTTACCCCGAGTCCGTATGTTTCCACTTGTTCTTTCCAATCTAATTGATCCGCGTCGTCCTGCGCGCGCCAGGCGATGTGATGGACAGTTCCTACACCCATCTGCCCTGTGCCAACTCTGGATAGCTTGACATCAATGATGTTGCCGAGATCGCTGGCTGCGCGGAAACGCATAAGGTCATTTTCTTCCCCTATTTTTTCGAGGCCCATGACCGTTTCCAACAACTCTGCTGTTTTTTCTGAGTTGGCTGTGTATAAAGTGGCACCACCAAACCCCTTGATGGCTACTTCTTCCGTTACTTCACCAATTGCCCATGTATTTGGTTCACCTTGCTGTCTTTCAACCAATTCCAAATGCAAACCGTGCGGATCATCAAATGACAGATAAGACTCTTCAAAGCGCGTTGTTTTTGTAAAGGGCACCTTGAATTTCCCGAATCTCTTTTCCCAGAATGCTAGAGCCCCCTCTGGAACTGCATAAGTGGTGACACCAACTTGGCCATCCCCAATTTTCCCTTTATAAGCATTTCCCCAAGGGAAGAACGTGATGATGGTTCCCGGTTTTGCGGTTTCATCCCCGAAATACAGATGATAGGTACCTGGATCATCAAAGTTTACTGTTTTTTTGACCAGTCGCAACCCCAAGACGCCGGCATAAAAATCCACATTTTCCTGCGGATCCCCGACAATTGCAGTAATATGATGAATTCCCATTGATTTTTTTGTCATTGTGCAGCACTCCTTCGTTATATTCAACTCTACTTGCCTATCTTATCATTCTATTATCTCGAATTAAAGATATTCACTCGAAGTTCTAAAACTGATGTTCATCTGTACAAAACGCTTTATTTTGGAAGATTGTCTTCATGCTTGTTCATCTGCTTTTGCTTTTGATCTTTGATTTGCTCTAAATCTTCCTGATCTTCTTTTTTGTCTTCTTCGATTTCCTCTTTTCTTTCTCTTTCCTCAGACTTGGACATGTCCGAATTTTCCTGTTGTTCTTCCACCTGATCTTTTTGCTGCTCTTTGACTTCTTCTATTTTTTCCATATCCTCTTGATACTGTTCTTCCACTTCTGAAGTGGACGGAAGGAATGGCTCATCGTTATAGTCTGTTCTTCTGCCGTAGCGAAGCATTTCATAGATAATCAGACCGTTATTCGGCATTCCGTTGGCTGTTTTCATCGGCACGATATCAAACACTACATAATAGAATGCATAAAAGACAAAACGATCCCAAAACGTTGCATATTCTTCCAGCATGCCATTTGCTAACAAAGCGTTTATCGTAAATGCCACAACCATATTCACTAAAATCGGACCTGCATAAAGGGATATATAAGCAATCTTTCCTTCTCTTCTTAATGAATCATACGAAAACCAACTATATAGATGGTAATATTTTCGTATATCGAACATCCCTATTTTAACAATTCTTGGTCCCGAGCCAATCGTCATTCGTGGGTTTTTAACCCCTACTATTAAACCCATTATTAAATAACCCGATTCCCGTAAAAAGACGACTACGGGTAAAATAATAAATGCAGAAATTATCAATGCGATCAAATCGGCTATTCCAAACATTTACTCACTCCCTTTAAAAGTTTAAAAAAGCCATACCTGCTTAAGTACCCCCTTTATATTGCATTCCCGCTTATACCCTATTACAAATATATTTCATTTTCATAAATATAATTCGTTGGTCACTGTCTTTATTCGTGTTAGCATAGCTATTATATAAAGAAGTTCAAGTAATTGTCTTAGCAGTTAATACCTGTGGGTACGGGCAATACTTTAACCGAGTAGGCCACTAGCTGACCGGATTTCTTTTTATCTTATTTATATCATACGCGAAAAATTCACTTTAAAGGACGGATACTGTGGGAACTCAAACTGGACGTCAAAAGCGAAAAAAATGGATTGTTTTTTTTACGTTGATTGCTCTTTTATTTGCTGTGGTTGTTTTTGAAGAAATTACTTCATCTCCCGATGCTTCAGCGTCTATCCAAATCTCAGGCTCTGCGGCTTTCAGCCCTCCCCCCGATATCCATGAAATCAATGAACGCGTTAAGGTTGTAAAAAATTTAGTATACAGCGATTCAAAAAACAGCCTTTTGGATATTTATCATCCTAAAGACGCTTCCGCTTCGATGCCGGTCATTTTGTGGATCCATGGAGGAGGCTATGTTGGGGGTTCTAAAGATAGCCGCCAGGATTACGCTATGGCTTTGGCAGATGCCGGCTACGTAGTCGCGAACATCGATTACGCACTGGCTCCAGCATCTCTCTATCCAGGTCCAGTGCTGCAAGCTAACCAGGCGCTTGCTTTTATGCAGCTTCACGCTGCTGAATATGGTGGTGACATGGAACGCGTCTTCGTAGGAGGCGATTCTGCGGGTGCACAGATTGCCAGCCAGGTAGCCGCTCTTATATCAAATGTAGAATTGGCGAAAACGATGGCCATTCAACCGGCCATCGCCAATAGCCAGCTTCAAGGAGCCTTGTTATTATGCGGCTTGTATAACCTGGATACTGTCCGAGCCACCGCTTTTCCAAACATCGACCTTTTTCTTACAGCCTATACAGGTGCCGAACCATTCGAGTCGTTTCCGAGAATCGATGAGCTTTCCACTGTCCAGCATATCAGCCCGAACTTTCCGCCTGTCTTCATAACTGTCGGCGATGCGGATCCATTCGTTTCCCAGTCTGCTGAATTGGTCGAACTGCTGCAGGCCAATGAAGTACAGGTCAGCTCGGTCTTTTTCGAAGGCACCCAGAAAAACCTGAAGCATGAGTATCAATATGATTTGAGCACAGAGGACGCACGGAGCACGCTTGAAAAAACCCTTCAGTTTCTTTTTGTCCATGGTAAATAAAAAAACGAGCACTCCGCAGAAAAGCGGTTGCTCGTTTTTGTTTTTCATCCTTGATTTACTGTGCTTTCTTTAATAACAGGAGCAGCTGCCTGCTGTCTCTTTTTGGTAGGAAGCATATTGAAAAGAATATTCAGGACAATGGCCGTAACACTTCCGGCTACGATTCCATTACTCGTTAAAATTTGAATACTTGAAGGCAATTGGACAAACAGTTCAGGAACTACTGTAACACCAAGCCCGATTCCAACCGAACAGGCAATGATCATGGAGTTTTCCTGAGAGTCGGTGATGATGGTACTCAGCATTTTAATGCCTTGCGCAATCACCATACCGAACATCGCAATCATAGCCCCACCAAGAACTGAAGGCGGAATGATCGTAGTCACGGCAGCAATTTTCGGAACAAATCCAAGTGTAATCAACATAATTCCTGCAATCAGGATAATTTTTCGTGATTTGACGCCGGACATCTGAATCAGCCCTACGTTTTGCGAAAATGCTGTATACGGGAAGGAGTTGAATATCCCTCCGAGTACGATGGCCAACCCTTCCGCACGATACCCTTTTGCCAAGTCTTTTTCTTTTAATTTCTTTTTCGTGATATCCCCAAGCGCGAAATATACGCCTGTCGATTCAACCAATGACACCATGGCCACTAAGATCATCGTCAGGATGGCTGGCCATTCAAAAGTCGGCATTCCGAAGTAAAAAGGCTCGACCATATGGAAATAGGAAGCGTCTGCGATTGGGGAAAAATCCACCTTCCCAAGGAAAAAAGCAGCAACTGTTCCAACAATCAATCCCATTAGGATGGAAATGGCTCTTAAAAAACCGGAAGAAAACCGATACATGAAGACGATGAACAAAAGAGTGCCGAAAGACAGGCCAATATTGGCAAGTGAACCAAAATCAGCGGCTCCCTGTCCGCCCCCCATATTATTGATGGCTACGGGAATGAGTGTAATACCGATGATCGTTACAACAGTTCCTGTAACAACCGGTGGGAAGAAACGGACCAAGCTGCCGAAAAAGCCGCTGATCAAAACGACAAAGACTCCGGAAACAAGAATAGCTCCATAAATAGCGGAAATGCCATATTGGCCACCGATTGCAATCATTGGTCCAACGGCAGTAAATGTGCAACCCAGAACAACCGGAAGCCCGATGCCGAAGAAACGGTTGCTGACGATTTGAAGAATTGTCGCTACACCGCATAGTAAAATGTCGATTGCCACCAGATACGTCAATTGTTCAGGTGTCAATCCAAGTGCTTCTCCGACAATCAAGGGAACTAATACGGCGCCTGCGTACATCGCCAGGACATGCTGGAATCCTAAAGCTGTTTCACCCAGTGTTTTTTTCATTTAACTTTCGCCTCCTCAAAAAATGTCACTTGCCCATTTTCCAAAGAAGAGATGTTTGCCAATGTTTCAACACGGATACCCCGCTCACGAAGCAAACTGCCGCCCGGCTGGAATCCTTTTTCAATGACAATACCGATTCCGGCCAATTTGGCGCCGGCTTGTTCCACAATATCCAATAATCCTAAAGCCGCCTGTCCGTTTGCAAGAAAATCATCCATGACCAATACGACATCATCTTTTTGGATAAAATCCTTTGACACGGAAATATCGTTGGTTTCATTTTTCGTATATGAATGGACGCTTGCTGTGTATAAATGATCGACCAATGTCAGTGATTTGCGCTTTCTTGCAAATACAGCAGGCACACCAAGAACTAAGCCTGTCATCATCGCTGGAGCGATTCCTGATGATTCCAAGGTTAACACTTTTGTAACCCCATCTTCCTTAAACCTTGAAGCGAACTCTTCCCCAATTGCCTGCATCAAAGGCGGATCAATTTGGTGATTTAAAAATGAATCTACTTTCAATACCGATTCCGACAAAACCTTGCCGTCCGATAAAATCTTATCCTGCAATTTTTTCATGCTGCCAACTCCTCTTCTGTCACGGCTGAAGGCATGAAAAAAAGCCCTCAGAACGTGCATCCATTCATACCATGAGTGGAGCAATGTCCTTCGAGCTTGAATTCGAAAGGAAACAAAAAAGAATAGACGCCTCAAAAGGCGCAATCCAGTTGCTTCGTTGCTTCTCATAGTCAGTTCGTTTACGGCAAACCGGTAGAAACTTGCGGGCCATATCCCCGCGATTATATGAGTGAATCGTATTTGAATGGTCTTATTATAGCACGCTGTTTCCGCTTTTCAAGGGTGGCTTAAGTAAAAAAAGTATTCCATTTATTCAGACATAACAGGTGGTTCTTCTTCATTCTTCACCCATAAATGTTTACCGAGCTCCAAGCGGATCTCTTCCGAAATCTGTTCGGATTTTTTCTTATTCAAGTTATAATTCACATAAACCGCTGTATTTTGGGCACAAAGATTATTATCCTGATAAAGTTCTTCATACAGTTCCAGACTACTGCCGCCGATTTTCTTCACCCAGACATTCACTTCCACATCCTGGCCAAAATAGATTTGTCCGGTGAATTCCAGAGTGGTTTTGACGATGACCATTTTCCATTTCGCAAAATCATGGTCAGGTGTAAATAAGTCGAACAATGGGTTCCTGGCTGCTTCAAACCATACCGGCAAGGTCGTGTTGTTGATGTGGCCCACTGCATCTGTCTCTGAAACCCTTGGCGTCAATATCGTTTTATACATATGTCTCCTCCTTCTTTATCCGTATTCTTTTCAGTGCTGACGATTGCATGTCTGAAAGAAAATCAGATAGAAAAAGATGGACCCGGTTCGGCATCCATCTTTTCTTTATTAATTGTTGATGTACTTCTCAAATACATCACCAAAGTCTTTAACATGATATTGGTTGCGGACAGAAGTCATCCAGGCAAAGCCGAAATCCGTCAGTTTCGAGTATTGGTCATCCAACTTCACATCACCTGCTCGTGAATTCTGCAGAATCGTCACTGCCTTTTCCAGGCTGTCATTAGCCATCCCGATGATAATTGAATTTTCATGAGTAATTTCAGCGATCCGCAATAGCGATTTATAAAGGTCCGTTAACCGAGCTGCCTGCTGCTTTTGTACATCGATTTTAAAAGGAACCGAGCCTACAGTAAAAGCCAGTTCCAAATCCAAGTCGATTCGTCCGGCAGTTTCAAGAACGACGCCTGAAATAGTGTGCTGGGAATAAGGATAACGCCTCAACGTCCGTTTGGAGGACATTGCACTTTCACCATCAACATGGATGATGGCCAGATTGGTGAAGCAATATTCATCCGCTTTTGTTTTGATCAAAAAGTAGATTTTTTCTCCATCTTCATTCATGACATAATCGTCGGAGTCTGTTTTATCGAAGTCCTGCGGATCGATGATTTTCCCGATGTCCGATAAGCCAAGCGCTTCAGAAGCCATCTTTTTAAACATAGCAAATATTCCCCTTTATCCATAAAGTGGTGATTCCATTAACTTTATTCTATCAAAGAATCGAAAAAACAGCACCAGAAATAAGGAATCCACAAAAAAAGAACGGGCCTCCAGTCCCGCTCCTTTTTCACTTGATGCGCTCATCGGCAGTTCTGTCCACTTTATAAGTGAATTCCACCTCCACAATTTTACCGGCGGGGATGTGTACACGGAACTCGAGTTCATCTGATCGCTTTAATTCGTAGTCGTGTGTGGAAGATTCCATCTGCCAGATCCGCTCATGAATATGATGATTGACTTCGATCCGCACATATTCCGATTTATGGTTCTGTAATTTATAAATATAGGTCACATACTCAAAATTCCCCCGCTTGTCCCGCTTTTTCTCCCAGCTTTTGCTGGCGATCTCAAACGCTTCACCAATTAACAAAGAGACTTTCTGCTGTGCTGCAGTATGATTGATGGCATTCTCTCCGATGAACTCCATTTCACCGTCACGATCCTGTTCATATACTTTAAGAATCCCTCTAGGCAAGGGGATTCCAAGCTTATTGGTTTTGGTATTATCGAATTCCATGATAATCTTCGCCTGTTTGCTTCCCGCTTCCACCTTATATATCTTCCGGAAAGCCGCATCCTGTATTTTCAGGAAACTGATTTGTTTTTTCTGCCCATGTGAAATGGACACAGGATGCTCCATACTGTGAGTATGATAATCAGCAAAGCTTTCCTCTTCGAAAAAAGAACCCGATTCCTCTGCTTTGGCAAACAGCCTTGCCTGATTCAATGGATGCGGATCCCTGTATCGATTGACTTTACCGGCCGCCAGCTTGAGTCGGCTGTCGTAAAAATCCATGCCGCTAGTATTGGAAAGTTGGATCCACCCCATGAGCGTCAGGCGAGAACCTCTGATTTCCGCGACATAATTTGCCTGCCACTCCATCCCTTGGGTCAAATAGGAGACTTTCGCTTCCAGGTCTGTTTCAATAGCTGCTATTTTCCATAGCAAGGCAGGCTTCGTCAATAACCCAGTGGGCAGCGCAGGTAAAACCAGTTGCCCAATCGGATCAATGACTATTTCTTCTGTATCAATCCGTTCACCGATAATACTTCCTGAAACGCTGAGCAACCGAATTTTCATCTCTTCATCCAGCTCAGCATTTCTTACAGTTATCACTTCATCAATGTACTTTTCCAAGAGTTTTTCTTTGCTGATCAACTCGCTATCGTAGCTTTGTTCCAGTACATGGAGGCCATGAATCAGGACGGAATCCGCTTCGATTCCTGAAGCAATATCCATAAATCGGATTTCACTTATCTCTTTGTTTCCTGGAATCATCCGCGTTTCCTTGACCAATCCAAATCCATCATTGTAGACGGTTAAACTTGAAGATGTCTGCTGCTGGCGTGTCGAATGGAATTTCATCCAGATCTCTCCCTTCCAAGAACCTATTGGAGCTCAGTGAATGGCATAAAAAAATTTCTTCTTTAGAGCCAGTGACAGGTGAAAGCCAGAGCTCTGCTTGCATCAGCGGCCAAAATACTGTTTAAGGTAAACAATGGTTTCCAGACGGCATTCCTCTGTTAACGGAGACCTTTTCGGATGGATCAAATCCCCGTACAGCAAATCTCCCAGAAACCGCAATTCTTCTTTGTATCCCTGATTTCTTTGAAGATCATACACTTCTACTTTTATGTAAATCGCCGTTCCCTGTTCAATAAAATCCGTGACGGTAATTTGGCAGTCCATAGTTGTTCCTCCCGTTCGTCCGTTTCTTCTGTCAGTGGGATTTTTCTAGATGCACCATAAGGTTTTCCCATTTCTTTCGCTCACCGCTGTTTGGATCATGGACGAGTACGTTCTCGCGATTAAAGATCATGACTGGCCGGTGCCCAAGATTATACGCCCGCCATTCAGGCAGCGTAGGGGAATTCGGATTACCGCTTCTGGCAAACCGGATCCAGGAATGGTGCATTTCTTCCGCTAATTTCTTTCGTTCTTCCGCAGCACCGGTCAATCGCTCGGTTCCTGCTTTAGCAATTGTATTCCAGACGAAGGGAAGCTCCAAACTATGGCAGGCCTTAAGCTCTCCATAAAAAGCAGGCGTCTCCCAATCAAAACGGTACATCCATACCGGCGCCTCCTGCTTGACCTGTAATTCTGCAAGTTTCAATGCCGGGAATGTGAACAGGCTCATGGTCATCAACTTATCGTAAATATCCTGATTCAACTCTTCCCCGTTAAGCAGGTATTGTGAAATCCCCAGCCAATTCAGGCCAAATGTATGTTCAAAAATCGAAGAAATCTCTTCCGCGTCTCCATTTTTCCAACGGGGATCAAAAAAGCTGAAAAGCCGGTATTCATCTTTATTTGTACCGATCATCAACGGAATCTCTTTTGCAGATCCTTCTGCTATCGCCTGCTCCGGATGGACGGGGAGCAGATGCCCTTCCACAACGGGAATCAAGCTCATCGCCGGCAATAAAGCAGCTGTATCCACTAATTGCTGGGCAGGAATCTGTCTGATTTTATCCACTTCACCATGTCCGATTTCCAATGCGGCCAAAAGGCGGCTGCTGACTTTTTCTGCAATAGATGAACTGAGGACATTTGCGGCTGCTCCGCTTTGCATGATGGCTTGATGAAACAAGCCTTTCGCTTTCGGGACTGCCATCAGAACGCCGATGCTCATGGCACCTGCGGATTCGCCGAAAACTGTTACACGCTCGGGATCCCCTCCAAATTTCCCGATATTGTCCTGAACCCATTGAAGTGCAGCCAGTTGATCCAAAATTCCGCAATTGCAGGAACCCGAAAAGTCATCTCCTCCAATGCCGCCAAGATGCAAGAAGCCGAGCGCTCCCAAGCGGTAATTGAATGTCACGACGACAATGTCGCCTTCAGTCGCAAAAGAATGTCCATCGTATAGGTGCCCGGAACCTGCCCCGGCAGTAAAAGCGCCTCCGTGAATCCAGACCATGACGGGACGGCGCCGATTATCGGCGGACGGCGACCAGACATTCAAGTAAAGGCAATCCTCACTGGTATTGTCTGTCTGATTGCCCAGAAACTCCATAATGCCATTGCTGGCCTGTATAGCCGCTGGTCCAAATAGAGTAGCCTCACGAACTTCCGTCCATGGCTCAGGCGGCTGCGGTGCACGAAAACGCAGGTCACCAATAGGCGGTTTTGCATAGGGAATGCCTTTCCAAACGGCGGCTTTGCCTTGCTGCTGGCCCCGCACCTTGCCGTAAACACTTTCAACAATGGTTGATGTCATTGTCTTCCCCCTAACTGATGATGCTTTGACCCCTATATTCTACCATTCATCTTCAGGATTAGCCCCGTTTTTTCTGATTATTTAGTTAAATTAAAAATTTATCTTCCTGAGTTCGGTTGGATGAAAAAAAGACCCGGAAACGAGTCCGGGTCTTCATCCTTTAAAACAAACCAACGGCTTTTCCGTCAGCCGTAACATCCATATTCAAAGCGGCAGGCTGTTTTGGAAGACCTGGCATGGTCATGATGTCACCAGTCAGACAAACCAGGAATCCTGCACCCAGCTTCGGGATGATCTCCCGGATTGTAATGGTGAACCCTTCAGGACGCCCCAATAATTTAGGCTGATCCGATAAGGAGTATTGTGTTTTCGCCATACAGACCGGCAAAGAATCCCAGCCGAATCTCTTCAATTCGACTAGTTGCTTTTGCGCAAAATCCGATAACTGGATGTCCGCTCCGCCATAGACCTTTTGAACGATGGCGCGAAGTTTCTCTTCGATTGAATCGTCTTCTTTGTAAAGGTGATGGAAATCAGTTGGCCGCTGCAGCTCCTCTTTGACCAGCTTGGCCAACTCAATGCCGCCCTGTCCGCCTTTTGCCCAGACTTCCGTCATCGCAATCGCAACACCTTCTGTTTTTGCCCACTCCAGCACTGTTGCCAATTCCGCTTCACTGTCTCCTGAAAAGCGATTCAGCGCCACTACCGGCTCGATGCCGAATTGACGGATCGTATCCACATGTTTTGCTAAATTGACCATTCCGCGTTTTACAGCTTCCGCGTTTTCTTCCGCTAATTGATTTTTGGCTACGCCGCCATGCATTTTAAGTGCACGTACAGTCGCTACAATGACAACCGCATCAGGATGGAAGCCGCCTTTTCTCGACTTGATGTGCATAAATTTCTCAGCGCCCAAATCCGCTCCGAATCCTGCTTCCGTCACCACAATATCCGCTACTCTTCTTGCCGTGTTCGTCGCAATCAATGAGTTGCAGCCATGGGCGATGTTCGCAAAGGGGCCGCCATGGATAATGGCGGGTGTCCCTTCAATCGTCTGGACCAAGTTCGGTTTGAAAGCTTCTTTCAATAATAAAGTCAAAGCCCCTTCCACTCCGAGGTCTCGTACAGTGATCGGCTCTCTGTCGTAAGTGTAGCCGATGACCATCTGTGCCAGACGCTCTTTCAAGTCCTCCAGAGAAGTTGCCAAACAAAGAACTGCCATTATTTCTGAAGCTACCGTAATGTCAAAACCATCTTCACGCGGTACGCCTTGCCCGGGACCTCCAAGTCCGATGGTCACATGGCGCAGCGCTCGGTCATTGATATCCAGCGCCCGTTTCCATGTAATGCGGCGTGGATCGATATTCAACAGATTGCCTTGGTGGAGATGGTTATCAATCAATGCCGCCAACGCGTTATTCGCTGAAGTGATGGCATGAATGTCTCCAGTGAAATGCAGATTAATGTCTTCCATCGGCAGGACCTGTGCAAAACCTCCACCAGTAGCTCCGCCTTTCACACCCATGACCGGGCCTAAAGATGGTTCACGCAACGCTACTGCCACCGATTCATCCAATTGCTTGAAAGCATCCGCCAACCCTACAGTTACAGTAGACTTTCCTTCTCCAGCAGGCGTCGGGCTGATTGCCGTCACCAGTACCACTTGTCCTAATTTTTGAACAGGCGCCAATCGGTCTACATTGATTTTCGCTTTAAAGTTCCCGTATAATTCCAAAGCTTCTTTTGAGATGCCCGCCTGTTCTGCAATGTCCAGGATCGGTTGGATCGTTGCTTCGCTTGCAATCGATAAATCTGTAAACGCCATGAAGTAATCCCAACTTTCAATTTTTTTATTTAGTATAACCTGTTTTTCGCTAAAACAAAAAAATAACCGTTTCTCTAAATTTCCGAGAAACGGTTACTCTATCTCCAAAGACTGACAGGAAGTTTTCAGCTGCTGGTTTCCCACCTTCTATAAGACGATGAAAATTAGCAGCAGTTCGTGTCAACGCATCGTTAAAAGTTCAGAACCGCACATCACCGATGATCATCAATTCCGGGAAGTCTTCTTCGACCGTTGCCAGTAAATCGTTTTCCTCTAAGTGATTATAAAGCTCTTCATCATCAACTTTTCGAACAGGTTCTAACTCTTCCGTCACATCATGAAATTTAAGAATGTATTTTTTCTCGCCATTCTTAGTCAGCACATAGACATCCAGCGGTTCGTATCTTTTCACATCTTTCAGTTGCTGGTGCTCAAGAATCGATGCGGCATCCAGCTTATTGAAATGAGTATAGAGAAAGGCTTCCGAGCGCCCTTCTTCTGCCGAAATAAAGCTCATCTTGGCTTGGTGCCGCGTGATGAAGCGTTCGGATAAAGACTGATGGAACGTAATAGTTTCCCATTCCACGTCGTTGCTATATTTCTCGATAAAACGTTCGGATAGAACTTGATGGCGTGTCACCAAGGTCCAGTCCACCTGGCGGGCATGGCGATGGATCAACGGCATCGGCAAGTACTGGCAG
The DNA here is from genome assembly GCF_947501725.1 of uncultured Planococcus sp. Taxonomy (NCBI): domain Bacteria; kingdom Bacillati; phylum Bacillota; class Bacilli; order Caryophanales; family Caryophanaceae; genus Planococcus; species uncultured Planococcus sp. The sequence goes on from NZ_CANMXD010000006.1 coordinate 79,263, forward strand.
CGGCACAGCTCTGCCCAAGCTAATTTATCCTGATGCTTTTCGATGAACGCAGGCGACAGCCCTTTCGAGTTGGCCAACTGCTGCTTCATCGAGACAAGCTTCCAGTATTCCACCGCATCGAATGGTCTGCTTTCTTTTTCAAACGTCTTTTGCTGTTTTTTGCTAAGCTCTTCTTTAGCGATAGGGCGCCATTTCTTTTTATCTGCAAATTTTTCGATAAAGCCTTCAGAAAGCTTTTGCGCTTTAATGATTTCATCCCAGTACAAGCGGCTTCTGTACTTTCGGATAAAGCCTTCCGATAATTCCTGATGCCCTGAAATCTGTTTCCAATTTACTTGATCGAGATTTTCTTTGATGAATTGCTCCGATAACCGCTCTTCCTGACAAATCTGGTTCCAGGGAACTGAACGCTTGTCCGTCAGATTTTTCTCTTCCATTAATTCGGTTAAGGAATTGAACATATAAACCACTCTCTCTTTGCTCTTTAATACTGTCTATAGTAACATGCCTCCCCGCGAAAAACCCGCACCCCGGTCGAAACCGAAATGCGGGAAATCATTGTAGCTGTTATTACTTCTCCTGGCCTTCTCTATCTTCAGTATCGTCCTCAATATCCGGGATCCGTCCGCTGTCTGTCATCTCCATGTCTTTTTCCTGTTCCCGCATTTCCTTTTCCAGCTGCTTTTGCTTCAATTCCTCTAAATTTTTATCTCTTGCCATCCGTAATCCCTCCTTAATGTCTTCTATTAACTTTCTTATTCCCGCATGGCAAATGTTAAAACTGAAAACCATCTCTCTTCAAAAATTTCATCCTCTTGCTTTTCTTTCTGCAGCATTTTATTTTATAGTTGGTTAACAGGAATATGCAGAATACATAAATTCCAAAATCTTTTATTGCCGCTCAACTTAACGGAAAGGGTGAAAACATGACTGGCATACAACCCGTTATTTATTGGTCGATCATCGAACATGGCCAGTGGAAGCTATACCTTGCGAAAACAGAAAAGGGCTTATGTTACATCGGCTCACCCGGTAAAAGCTTCGAAGAATTAACGGCCTATCTTCAAAAGCGATTCCCTTCAGCTTCGTTAGAGAAGAATGATCGCTTGTTGGAAGGATATAAACAGGAGTTGACTGCATATTTGGAAGGGTCACAGCAGACCTTTTCTTTGCCTGTCGATGTCCAAGGGACTCCTTTTCAGCAACAGACCTGGCGGGCACTAAAAGAGATTCCATACGGACAGACCTTTTCCTATTCCAACATCGCTGAACACATCGGCAGGCCATCAGCCGTCCGTGCAGTAGCCACAGCAATCGGTGCTAATCCGTTGCTCATCACCGTTCCATGCCACCGTGTCATCGGCAAAAACGGCACCATGACTGGCTATAGGGGTGGACTTGATTTCAAACGGTTCTTGCTTGACCTGGAAACCCAAAACTTAAAAAAGAGTAGAGAAAACCCCCACTTCAGCAACTGAAGCGGGGGTTCGTTTTCAATTGGGTGCGCCGGAAGAATGAATGCCATGCAAGATGAAATCCGTGTACATGGCGGAAAGCTCCTTCACCGATAAGCTGCCTTCCGGATTGAACCATTGGTAACTCCAATTGGTGATGCCTAAAATAGCGAATGTAATGATTTTAGGCTGCAGTTCTTTTCTGAATTCATTCGCTTCAATGCCTTCTGCCAGCAAGGTTTCGATATTATCCCGAAAAGCTGCCCGTTTTTGCCTGATGATAGCCGCATTCTCTTCTTTTAAATGACGAATTTCCCGGAAATACACTTGGCCAACGGCTCCCTGTTTTTCGATATCGCCAACGATCAATTCAACAACTGCCATCAATTTATCTTTATGGCTTTCTTCCATGTCCAGGATGGTCTTCTGCCTTCTTAACAGATCGTCAATATAATGCGAATGGATATCCATTAAAAGCGCTTCCTTGCTCTTGAAATGATAATAAAAAGAGCCTTTCGTTACGCCGATCGTATCGACGATATCCTGTATGGAAGTGGCACTGAATCCTTTCTCCACAAAAAGATTGATGCTTTGTTTAATTAATTCGCTTTTCATGCAGCCCACTGCCTTTCTTAGTCTTAAAAGCCTTGTCGTATTCTGACTACCACGTGGCAAGCCACGTGGGTTCTATTTTCTAAAGCGTTTCATTCTGATTCTCCCCATCGTACACGAACCCGCCTTCGGGGAAGGCCGATTCACTTTGGAACACATCAGCTGAAAACTGAGGCGGTTCATTCCTTGCGTCCTGAACTGGGCACTGGCAGAAGGGGAAACGCGAACGCCCAAGCGGTCCACCGACCACATTAACGGGCGTTTTCCATCTTTGCGGATGAGGAGGCTAAGTCAAACCCCCAAGATGAAATGGTTATCAGTTGATTCCGCTGTTGAGTACAGCCACGCGGTTGTTTTTGATGCTCTCTACGCATTGCTGATGCAAGGGATAGAAAATAGGGAAAAAGGTTTGGCACTCTTCGTTGTTCGGCTTCTGCCAGTCGGCATCCGAACAGTGCAACAGGAAGGCGGAATACAGATCCCGTTGGATTTTCGTGCCACAAGGCAACGTGTGCCATCGTTGCGACAGTTGTTTCTTGTTGGAAGCGTCCAAGACATGGTCGTATTGAGAGGCTTTGAATGTCCACGTGTTGACTTCTCGAACGGTTCCACCTGTTGCCTTGAAACGTTCTTTTAATTGGCTGATGAAATAGCCAGGGCTTCGGTTGAGGATGCTCTTTCCGAATCGTTTACGAGAATTCCAGTTTCCCGTTTTTTCGTTTCGGGTGGCGACTTTCGCTTTTTTCTGCAATCCTTGAATGTTCATCGTTTCGAGGACGGCTTCATCGCCCCATGAACGGAGTCGGTTCACATCTTCGTTGTGGGCATACTTGCGATTCACTGCTGCCTTTCGGTGATGCTCTTTTAGTTGTTGTTTTAAAGCCAAATAGCGCTTGGAAACTACCCATTCTTTCTTCCCGTTTTTAATGTGTCCGTCGGGGAGGTAGTTTTGCGGGTTCATCGAGCGTCGGGAACGTTCAATTTTTCGCTGGTGAAGAACGACTTTCCTTTCGTCCCTGAAGGTGCAAGGGGAGCGTTTGGCCAGATTTTTCAGCACGGCCTTGTCGTTCGTCACCAAAGCAATGGATTGAGTGCCGATGTCAATGCTGACACGCCCTCTGCCGAGGACATGACGGAAGGAACCATCCTGTTTTCGTTTGGGTACGGGCTGGCCTTCCAACACCGTCTGAAGGAAGTAGCGAATCTTGCCTCGGATTTCCTTTCGGACGATGCGGTTGTTTCGAATACGAAAGGTGGATTCAATGGGCATGTCAACCAAAAATCGCTCCACGTTTGCGTTGTCTACTGTTTCGTTGTTATCCATGTAAAACGCAATATGGGACAGGGTTTCTTCCAGGAATAAATCATGCGGTTTCACCTTCAACGGGAACGCCATGCCGTCATGGGAGGCGAAGAACGAACCGTCCGCTTGGTTCCGTTTGAGGATGATGCAGCGTTCCGCCTGTTTTCCTTGAAGGGCAACCCACTCGTCTTTTTTGTAGAAATGAGGCTTCTCGGCACCTCGGTACAGAACGCTTTCCATCGACTTCCATGCCATTTCACAGACGGACCACACGGTTACGGCATCGGGCAGCGAATACGTTGAAGTCCTGAGTTCTGCTCCGTATTTTCGGGCGAAATCAAAGGTCACATTGTGGTCTGTCCGCAGTTCTTCGAACCGCTTAATCCAGACCACTTTTTCTTTTTCCAACACTTTTCGTTCAGTCTCGGTTGCTTTTTTTAGCCGATCCGCTAACGCGCGGTAGCCCCTTAACGTCCGATTGTAGGCCTTGGTGCGAACCATCTGTTGGTGGTTCTTGCAAAGCTGTCTGAGAACGGTGTTTCGGATCACCCGCAACTGTTCGCCGAGACGGTTGATTTTCCACTCCTGGAAAGAGAGCAAGGCGAGTTCGAATTCCACTGTGTGCAGAGGAGTGTGCTTGTCACGGACGTGGTTCAAGGTCTTTTGAAAATTACTGATGGTCCGTTTTTTTCGTTTTTTGACTTGGACTTCGGTCATTTGGCACACCCCTTTCATTTAGTTAGTCTTTAGTTCTTGGATAGAGCGTTTTACTGTTTCGGAACTTTTTTTTCCCACAGTGCTTACGAAACAGCCCTTACTCCACAAGGAGCCGCTGCGCTTGTGGAACTCTTTAAGTGGCGAAAACTCTTCGAATATTCGAATGGCTGAAATGCTTTTGTATGTCCTAACAATTTCCGTTGGAGCTATTGTTGATCTAGCGGATACAAATATATGGATATGGTCAGGAATTATTTCAAGTTCAATCATTTCATAATCATAGGTAGATTTATTTCGCGAAGAATTTGTTCAAGGCGCTATTCAACGTTATCCCTTAACATATCAAACCAGAACTTCGGACACCAAATGATGGGGTATTGCAGAAGGCACTTGCAATGATTGAGCGTTTGATACTCGTTCATTCCGCATCCCCTTTTTAACAGAACTTCTGAAGTTTCAACATACTAGTAATTATACCAAACATAAGTTCTGTTTAAAAGTGCGAAAAATCGGTCAATTGAAATAGCTAAAGCGATACCTTGACCGAAGCCAATTCATCCCGCAGGTAAGCCAACGGGTTTTCTTAGCTAACTTTCTATAACATTTCTTTTGCCTCCATAACTGCATCCCTTTCCATGGATCTTCGCCTCCCTTTCATAAAAAAGACGCTAATTATAATAAGAAAACAAGATCACCCTTCAGCACATCTTTATCGCTTTGATTGACGGCTTGAACTTGGAATACAACTTGCTTTTCTTTCTTTTCAACAACGGTCGCTTTTAACGTAATGACATCTTCCAGAAAAACCATGCCTTTAAAACGAATGGCATAATCCTGGATAAACCCTTCTTCCAGGTAAGGGGTGAAAATTTTCGCCAGATTCCCCATCGTCCACATGCCATGGGCGATTATCCCAGGTAATCCTGCTCCTTCAGCTTCAGCATCAATGGTGTGGATTGGGTTAAAGTCACCTGAAGCTCCTGCATATTTGATCAAATCCAGACGCGTCACGGGTGCCAATTGAATTGCCGGTAAGCTATCGCCTTCCTGAAAATCCGTTATCCGGTTCATACCGTCATCCCCTTTCTGGCGGCTTCGTTGATGATGACGATGCGTTCTTCCGTAAACAACAACTCACCATCTGCACTTTCCCCTTTTTTTATGACGACCAAAAATCCCATTTCTCCAAAGTTGCCGCTTTTCTCGTAGTAATCTTTCACTTCCATCCAGCAATAGACTTCTTCTCCGATAAACAGCGGCCGTTCGTAATGGTAAATCTGTTCTCCGTGGATCAAGCCTTTCGACGGGAGATCTAATCCATCGATTTTTCCGGCATCAAAAGTCACCGGAAACGTAGGAGGTGCAATGTTTCGTTTGTACCGCGAAGCAGCTCCTGCTTGTTCATCGATATAAATGGGTGCCGGGTCGCCGATCGCCTCAGCGAATTTCCGGACGGCCCCTATTTCAATCGTATTCTTCACTTTTTCCGAACGTTTCCCAATGCTTTCTTTCAGCATCCGTGCACCTCCAACTTTAATTTTTCGGTCCGCCCGCTACGTATAAAACTTGTCCGCTGACAAACGAGGAACGTTCATCCGCAAAAAAGGCGACGGCGTTCGCAATATCTTCAGGTTTTCCACTTCGGCCGACCGGGATACTGGAAACACTCGCTTTGATCAATTCTTCAAAAGGGACACCAATGCGTTCAGCAGTCGCTTTCGTCATATCCGTCTCGATAAAACCAGGCGCCACGGCATTCGCTGTGATTCCATATTTTCCGAGTTCAATCGCCAAAGTTTTCGTAAACCCTTGGAGCCCGGCTTTTGCTGTCGCGTAATTGGCTTGCCCCCGATTGCCGAGTGCGGAAGTGGACGAAATATTGATGATCCGGCCATATTTGTTTTGGGTCATGTACTTCTGCGCAGCACGTGTCGCATAAAATGCCCCTTTTAAGTGGACGTCTGTAACCGACAGCCAATCCTCATCGGTCATTTTAAACAGCATATTATCCCGAATGACCCCTGCGTTATTGACGAGTACATCAATCGAACCGAATTTCTCGAAGACTTCTTTCATCGCTCCTTCTATTTGCTCTTTATCGGTGACACTGGCATTTTTCGTATAGATGGAATAGCCCTGCCCGCTCATTTCTTCCTGTGCTGCCTGAAGCGCCTCTTCGTTGACGTCGATGATTGCAACATTTGCTCCTTCACTTGCAAACCGTTGTGCAATCTGACGGCCGATCCCTCTGCTGCCGCCTGTAACAAACGCTGTTTTTCCTTCAAATGAATTTCCCATTGGTCTGCCTCCCTTTTCTTCCAATCTCTCCAATACTGAACGGACGGTATGTTAACTTTTTTAAAAAACCTTTTACATCAGAAGACATAAAAGGAATGTAAGCAATTTCATTTTCTTAAAATTCAGTATACATGAACGAGTAGATTTTGGTAAACTTTTTTCAGTTTTTGTATCTAAAAAATCCATTACACGCCTCAAGGCGCCAGTAATGGATTGCTGCTGATTATCTTTTCTTTTTGACAATCGCTACGGTGCATCGTGAAACGCAAATAAGCTTTTCCTCTTCATCTACAATTTTGATGTCCCAGACCATCGTCGTTCTTCCTTTATGTAATGGTGTGCCGATGGCCGTCACTAGGCCTTCCTGTTTGCCGCGAAGGTGATTGGCGTTGATTTCCAGGCCGACGGCAATTTCGTTCTCCTGGTCGATTAAATGCCAGGTTCCCACACTGGCGACCGATTCAGCCAATACGACGGAAGCTCCTCCATGGAGCTGTCCAAAAGGTTGGTGGGTTGCTGCATGAACGGGCATGGTCGCTACTACTTTATCCGGAGTGATTTCAACATATTCAATTCCCAGAACACCTACAATCGTTTCTTCCACCGGTTTCATTTGCATCATGGCACTCTCCTTTTCCACTTTAAAACCCCTCAGCCTTCGCTTGTATTCGGCTGAGGGACCATATTCCATTTCTTATACATTACTTTTTGCATAGAGTTCACGCAAGAGGAATTTTTGGATCTTCCCGCTGGCATTGCGCGGCAGTTCATCAACAAAGCAATAGGTTCTGGGTCGTTTAAAGCGGGCAAGCTTATCATTATTGAGACAGAATTCTTCGAGATGCTGTTCTGTCAGCCCTGCATCTTTAACGACAACAAACGCCATTACCGCTTCGCCCCATTTTTCGTCAGGAATTCCAAGCACCGCCACATCCTGGATGAGCTCATGCTCGTGGAGCACATCTTCGACTTCTCGCGGATAGATATTTTCACCCCCGCTGATGATCATATCGTCCACCCGATCGGCCACGAACAGATAGCCGTCTTCATCTAAATACCCTAAATCACTTGTATGGTACCAGCCTTTATATAAAACACGGGAAGTGGCTTGTGGACGGTGGAAGTATCCGGCCATCATGCTCGGTCCACGAACGATGATTTCACCGACTTCAAATGCCCCTAATCTTTCGTCCGGCTCTGATGGACCTTTTTCATTTGGCCGAACGATTCGAATTTCATGGTTAAAGGCGGGTTTGCCGGCAGACCCCGCTTTGGTCAGCTGCTCATCTTCAGCCAGGAATGTAATCGCCGGACCCATTTCCGTCTGGCCGTATGCCTGAATCAAATCGATTCCCAACACTTCCTTTACACGTTTGACCAGCACAGGTGCCATTGGAGCCGCTCCATATAATCCCCGCTGCAGAGTTTTGACTTTCGTATCCGCTCCGTCCAATTCCGTCATCATACTCCACATGGTCGGTACCGCAAACATGACGGTAACTTTTTCTTTTTCGACTGTGTCCAGAGCTTCTTGAGGATTGAATTGGTGCACGATCACACTGGAAGCTCCAGCCTGGACACGCGGAATGATGCAGCAATGCAGTTCTGCGCAATGAAACATCGGCGCAATAACCAGACCTACATCATTTTTCGTATATTTCAGCATCGCAATGCATGTCATGCTTTGTTCAGCCATGTCGCGATGGCGATGGATGACACCTTTCGGCCTTCCTGTAGTCCCGCTTGTATACATAATGGCATACGTATCCATCTCATCGACTTGCACACATGGATCTGTCACAGATGCTTCGTTGAGCCGCTCCCGGTAGCTGACTGCATAGTCTGGAACTTCTTCATCTATATACCAGAATTGAATACTAGGAAAATGCGCAGCAACTCCTTCAACCGTCTCTTTTAAAGCTTCTTCAAACAAAACGACTTCGGGTGTTGCATCATTTAAAATATACGCCAGTTCTTCAGGCTTTAAACGGAAATTGATGGGATTGAAAACAGCACCGATTTTCGCACAGGCAAATAGTGCAGTAGGCAGTTCACTGTTATTGAACAAAAAACTTGAAACACGGTCCCCTTTGCTGACTCCCGCCGTTGTTAGAGCATTCGCCAGGCGATGAACTTCGTCGTTCCATTGCGAATAGGTCCATCTTTCCTCTCTTCTCAAATCAACCAAGGCTTCTTTATCCGGGTATCTGCTTACCGTTTGATCAAAGATTTTGCCAAGTGTCGCATACATTTTTTCTTCCTCCTTATAATGAATCGGTTTCAGTCCTTTCATGATGTCAGAAAAAACGTAATATTGCAACAATTCAAAGTCTCATTTTGCAGCAGGAGATTAGTCCCCTTTCTTCTAAACATTCATCTAAACCAATCATTCTTCATTCAGGTATTTTTTAAGTATCCCTCATTAATACTTTAGGAGTCTTTAAAACATAACCCCATAAAATAATTAGGATTATTTTGCAACGGCTCTTAAGTTTTCTCTAATAAGACCGATATCTATAGGTATGAGATAGTTTTTTATCAGATGGAGAAAACTTAAGTAAAAACTGGTTAGCAAAATGAATATTCATTACCTTTACCTTTGTAACACAAATGTAATATTGAAACTTATTGCCTATACTTTAGTAATTATATAGAATTAAGGAATCTACAGATAATAGATTGAATTATCTATAAATAGACAAATAAAAAGGGGTTTGGGAATGCGAAAAATTATTTTTACATTATTTGCCGCTACTGCATTAACATTTGCAATTGGGGCTTCCGATACAGAAGCCAGCACTTACACAGTGAAAACAGGAGATACATTATGGAAAATCGCTTCGAGCAATAAGGTATCAGTGGATCAATTGCTGACGTGGAATAAACTTTCGTCCAATTCGATTCATCCGAACCAGACCATCAAAGTCGCAGCTGTTTCAACTCCAGCAGCTCCTCCACAGAAAACCAGCATCCCTAAAACACCAACCAACTCTGCAACTACTTATACCGTAAAAGCCGGTGACACTTTATCACATATCGCGCGGGTTCACAGCACCAGCGTCAGCTCCATTCAACAATTGAACAAACTATCCGGCAGCAACATCCAGCCAGGCCAAAAATTGACCGTCAGCGGAAAATTACAGCCTGCTGCACCGGCTGTAATTGTTAAAACGCCAGTTGCACCAGTTGTCTCTAAAACAAGTACATACCGCGTAGTCAGCGGCGATACATTGACCAATATCGCTCAGCGCCATGGCACTTCCGTTTCCCAACTGATGAGCTTAAACGGTATGAAAACAAGCTCGATCCGTATCGGCCAAGTATTGAAAGTAACCGGCGAATCCGTCAACAAGAAACCAGTGACAGTTTCAAATCCAGTTGCGGCACCATCGACTTCCGGAAAAGTTTCATCACTCGTATCACTCGCCAACTCTTTCTTGGGTACACCTTACAAATGGGGCGGCGCAGCACCAGGTGGATTTGATTGCAGCGGCTTCATCTATTATGTATACAATCAGGCAGGAATCAGCGTGCCACGTACGAATACGACCGGACTCGACGCTATCTCTTCTAATGTAAGTTCACCCCAGGTCGGTGATTTTGTGTTCTTTAAAGATACATACCGCCCAGGAATTTCACATATGGGCATTTTCATCGGCAATAACAGCTTTATCCATGCTGGGGGCGACCGCGTCCAAATCACCAGCCTGAGCGACAGCTACTGGAGCAAACACTTCGACAGCTACCAGCGTTTAAATGTAATGAGGTAACAAGAAAAGCGGAAGTGCCCGGTTAGCTCTGACAGGCATAAGACAGACCGGCGAAGTGGCGCCTTTTGCCACACAGCTGAGCTGGCTTATGACCCGAAGAGCTGGGCACTGAAGCTGGACAACACGAAAAGCGCAAGCAGCCATGTAGCCCCGACAAGCGCTGGAAGCCTTAGCGGTAATGGCGCTCTTTGCCATTGCTGATAAGGCTGAAGCGACTCGAGGGGCTGGCTGCTGGAGCTGGACAAAGAAAAGCGCAAGCGCCCATGTAGCTCTGACAGGCATAAGACAGTCCGGCGAAGTGGCGCACTTTGCCGGATAGTCGGGATGGCTTACGACCCAAAGAGCTGGGCACTGGAACTGGACAACAAGAAAAGCGCAAGCGCCTTTTAATAGAGGAAAAAAGCAGCATCGGTTAAGCCGGTACTGCTTTTCTTTTGGTGTTTTTCTGTTTTAAATCAATCATTTGACACAACAAGATTTCCATTAATTATAATCATTATCACTTAGAATTGATTTTAATTTAAAAAATGTTATCATTGGATATGTAGTGTTTTACATAAAAAAGAGAATGAGGTGTTCGATTCATGAGTACAAACAAAAAAGGCTTAACAACCAGCTGGGGTGCCCCAGTCGGAGACAACCAAAACTCGCAGACAGCCGGACAACGCGGACCTGTCCTATTACAAGATGTCCACCTTCTTGAGAAGCTTGCACATTTCAATAGAGAACGTGTTCCTGAGCGTGTAGTACATGCTAAAGGCGCAGGTGCTCACGGTTATTTCGAAGTAACTAATGATGTATCTAAATATACGAAAGCTGCTTTCCTATCGGAAGTCGGCAAGAAAACAGATTTATTCGCCCGTTTCTCAACGGTTGCCGGTGAACTGGGGTCTGCCGATACTGTCCGTGACCCGCGCGGCTTCTCTCTAAAATTCTATACAGAAGAAGGAAACTACGATCTAGTCGGCAATAATACGCCAATCTTCTTCATCCAAGACGCGATCAAGTTCCCTGATTTTATCCATACACAAAAACGCGATCCACGCACCCACTTGAAAAACCCTAACGCAGTGTGGGACTTCTGGTCATTGTCACCGGAATCATTGCACCAGGTTACTTACTTGATGGGCGATCGCGGAATTCCTGCAACACTTCGCCACATGCATGGATTCGGAAGCCACACATTCAAATGGACAAACGCTGAAGGCGAATCTGTTTGGATCAAATACCACATCCTTACTGAACAAGGCATCCAGAACATCACTCAGGACGTAGCTGACAAAATTGCTGGCGAAAACCCTGATTTCCACACTGAAGACCTTTTCAATGCAATTGAAGAAGGCGATTTCCCAGCATGGAAAGTATACGTACAGGTTATGCCTTTGGAAGATGCGAACACATATCGCTTCGACCCATTCGATGTTACAAAAACGTGGTCGCACAAAGACTATCCATTAATGGAAGTTGGCCGCATGGTGCTTAACCGCAATCCTGAAAACTATTTTGCTGAAGTTGAGCAGGCTACTTTTTCTCCAGGTACCTTGGTTCCTGGCATCGACGTTTCACCGGACAAAATGCTGCAAGGCCGTTTGTTCGCATACCATGATGCTCACCGTTACCGCGTAGGCGCTAACCACCAGATGCTGCCGATCAACGCAGCGAAAAACCAAGTCAACAACTACCAGCGTGACGGCCAGATGAACTTCGGCAATAACGGCGGCGGTTCTGTCTATTACGAGCCGAACAGCTACGGCGGCCCTACTGAAACTGAAGCTGCTAAACCAGCTCCACTTGAAGTGACCGGCGTCACTGATTCCGTGCCATATTTCAAAGACGATCATTACACACAGCCAGGCGACCTTTACCGTCTGCAAAGTGCTGAAGAACAAGAGCGTCTTGTTGCAACGTTCGTCGGCGGCTTAAGCGCTGTTGATAAAGAAGACATCAAGCTTCGCCAAATCAGCCATCTGTACAAAGCGGATGCTGAGTTCGGTACGCGTGTTGCTGAAGGCCTTGGTCTTTCAGTTCCTGACCTTACTGAAACAAAATAATTAATTGATAATAACTTACCTATATTCTCAATTAGCCGTTTATCCTAAATTTGGATAAACGGCTTTTTGTAGATAAAAAAGAGACCGGTTACGGTCTCTTTTTCTATGATTCTTCTACATCCACCAATTGATTGGTGATGATTTTCGCCAAATCCGCACCATTTTGAATACAGGCACCGATTCCCACTCCAAAATAAGAAGACCCTGCCAGTTTCACGCCTGGAACCATTTTTTCCATTTTCAGTTCCAGGGCGCTAATAGCGGTTTTATGCTGCATATGGTAGTTGGGCATCAGACTTTTCCAACCGGTCACTTCAATAGTCAAAGGTTCTTCTTCAATTCCTAAACTCTTTCGTACATCCTCCATCGCTACCTTCGCCAACTCTTCTTCAGACAAATCCTTCAACATGCCATAAGAGGGATGTGAACTCTTGTAGAACAGCCGAACCAGCAATTTATGGTTTTTCGATGTATGGCTCCACTTCCGGCTGGTCCAGGTACAAGCGTTGCAATGCAGGTCACTTTCCTGGGACACGATAAAGCCGGTTCCGTCTTCAGGCAACCGTTCATCCGGAATATCAAATCCAAGATAGACGCTGATCAATGAGGAATTCAGGAATTGGTCGAATTCGGCATCCAGCTCTGCTATCCCTAAAAGCTGCTGGGCAATTTGGTGAGGGGTGGCCAGAATCACAAAATCCGCCTCTATCGCCTCGCCGTCTTCAAGTTCAACCAGGTAGCATTCTCCATCCCTTTTGACCGACTTGGTTCCTATGCCTTTCACTATCCGCACATGGTCAAGCTTGCTTTCCATTTCATCAATCAATACCTGCATGCCTTGATCAAACGAAATGAATTTCTTATTGGCCGCACCTTGGAAAAATTCTTTGTTTGCTTCGAATCCTTTAATGATGCTGCCGTATTTATTTTTATAATCAACCAGGTATGGCAGTGTCGAGGCCAGGGTCAATTCATGGAGATTTCCTGAGTAGACGCCAGACAAGACAGGCGCAATCTGATTTTCAACCAATTCCTTGCCAAGAAATGCCTCAAGAAACTCTCCAATTGAGCTATCGCGTGTAAAGCTTTCATTGACACTGTCAAAATCCTTTAACGCAGCTTGCTTGCCTTCTTCAGAAACAAGTGTCGAACTGAATAGCGCTTCTCTGTTCATCGGAATACCGAACACTGTATCTTTTGGAATGGCATGCAGCACATTATTGGCATACAAATAGGAAATCCCTGTGCCGTTGTAGACAACCCGGCCCTTAAGCCCGAGGTCTTCGATCAGCGGCATGACGCTGGCATGGCGTGCAACGATCGAATCCGCTCCAACTTCCATGATGAATTCATTGTCTACTGCCGTTTTGATCTTACCGCCTAACTCTGCCTCCCGCTCAATCAGCACCAATTCCAGATCGAGGTTTTCCTGCAGGTTCAACTTCTGTAAATAATACATAGCGGAAAGGCCAGTGATGCCTCCGCCGATGACTACAGCTTTTTTCAACTTTATCCACTCCTTGCCTATGCTTCTATTCTACCAATATTTCTGTCTGTCAGCAGGGATCTTTTTGTCTTTTTTGATACGCTTTTCTCTCCTCCCCATGTTAGGATAAAGGGTAGATAACCGCATTTTCTTTGCGAAAAGGAGAGACGTTCAATGATGAATGCTATTGATCAGAATATCATAGAAAGACGCTCAATAAAGAAATTCAAGGTTGATGCAGTCAATGTCGAGGAAATCATCGAATTATTGAATATAGCTAAATGGGCACCGAACCACAAAGTCAATGAACCTTGGCGTTTCCAGCTTTACACGGACGCAGGCAAAGAGAAATTCGTCCAGGCATTTATTGAATCCATGCGCACACCGGATGGGGAAATTCCTTCAAAAGTGCTCAACAAGGCCGATTACTTCCGCAGTATTCCACTTCACCTGGTCGTCATCATGCCGGAAGATCCAAGACAAAGAAGATGGGACGAAGATTATGGCGCGGTTTCCTCCATGCTGCAGAATTTCCAGCTGGCTGCTTGGGAACGCGGCATCGGCATGATTTGGCGCTCTAATGACTGGATCTATAATCCGGTGTTCCGTGAAGCCATCGGCGTAAAGCCTGGCGAAAAAATTGTCGCTACTATGATGATCGGCTACCCGGCGCATGTCCCTGCAAAACAGGAGCGGACAGACATCCGCGAGAAATTGACCATTATCAGCGATTAATAATAAAGTTGAAAGAGATGGCGCAGATTGCGCCATCTTTTTTAGTGGTGAAAAGTTTTTTCTGCAACTGGCGAAAGTAAAGACTGCTGAAGCATAAGCACTAAAAAAAGACGTCTTCCATCAGCCATCGCAACGGCCGGTCAGAAGACGTCTTTTTTACAGGGAAACTACACAGTCTTTTTAGTTAATACAGACATGGCTCCCATCGCTCCGGAAAATTCCCCGTTATCAGGGAACACAGGAACCGAGCCACGCAGAATGGTGTAGCTTGTTACAACTTCTTTCAACAAGGGATTATCGATGAAGGAAGAGCCGATGTAGACGATGGTCGAGCTTCTGCATTGGCGGGCTGCCAGTACACTCACTGTACTGACCGTCTCGCCAACTAAACCGATGACCGCCGCCAGCAATTCTTCCTTCGTCAAATCGCCGGAAATCGAAAACAAATCCTGCCCAAAGTTACTGGCTGTCAATTCCCCGGAAATCGGAGGTTCCTTGCCTTCATAGATATGCTTGACTTTCAAATCGATCCGGTCCCGGGAACCTTGGCTCGCCAATGCGACAATTTCATCGTAACGGGTTACGCCAGTCAATAGATGGCTTAATCCAATCAAGGTGCCCCCGCCGACTCCGGTGCCGCCTAGACGCTCCTGAACATTGTCCTGGATGCAGTGGATGGAGGTTCCGGTTCCGACATTCGTCACCAAATAGGCATCTTCCAGAAGGTCCATCTCCTCGAGAAGAACCTGTACGCCGAGGTGGGTCGCTTCGAACTCCACCATTTCCTGTGCTGGCTGGTCGAGCAAGGAAACCAGAACGCCTGATTTCCCTCCCGTGACACATACTTTACAGTCGCCCAGAGCATTCATCCAGTCGGCAACACGCTCAATTTCAGCAATTGGATACTTTTTAAAATGGACTTCTTCATTTTCGGTATACGCCACTTTAATCAACGTACCGCCTGCATCTATTCCGACAATCATTTCCGCACCTGCTCTTTCTCGCATCCCTTTAGAAGAATGCCAGATAATAAATACACATATGATGAAATTCTACCATACTCGTTTATTTTATGGGAGAGGTTTGCAAGCGGATTCAAAAAGCTTTCCTGCTATATTTTCATTCCTTATTTTCAATTACTCTCTATTGTCCAAAAAAATCCACCTTTTTTCATTTCTTCCCCATATTCACTAGACAGTTGGGTATATAACATAAAAAAAGGGGGGAATATCTTACATGACACATAAGGTTTGGTTTCAAACAGCTGTTGCTATCATTCTCACTTTAGTGATCATTCGGTTGTTCATCGAAGTACAGGGAGTGTTTTCACCACTCTTTGTCGTCGCGCAAACAATTTTCCTGCCATTATTGCTGGGTGGCGTGCTTTTTTACCTGACAAGGCCTATTTTGCAATTTCTCCTTAAAAGGAGTTTTCCCAAGTGGTCAGCTATCTTACTCATTTTTGCTTTAATCGCCTTGCTTATTTGGCTGTTTTACATTCTTATTGCACCTATCGTTTCCGAACAGATAAATTCTTTGATGGACAACGGTCCAGAAATCATTGAAAGAGCGGAAGAATATGGACAATATCTTTTGAACCAGCGTGAACACTTGCCGGATTCAGTCCGGGAGCAAGTAAACAACCTGACCGGACAATTTACCGACTGGGCTGCGAATATCGGTTCCTGGCTTGGATCGTTCTTGATGGGGCTGGTATCAGGAGTGCTTGCGCTTGTTCTTGTCCCTTTTTTCCTGGTTTATATTTTGATCGACCACAAAAAGTTCGCGCCATTCATCGCCCATTTCTTCTCCGGAGGGAGAAAAACCTGGATCCGCAAAACTTTGCACGATATAGATGAAACCTTGAAGTCCTACATTGTAGGGCAATTATTTGTAAGTTTAGCGGTGGGGACTATGCTGCTGATCGGTTACTTGATCATCGGGCTTGAATACGCGTTCCTGCTTGCTGTCATTGGTGTGGTGACCAACGTCATCCCCTTCTTAGGACCTTATATCGCTGTAATTCCAGCCATGATCATTGCGCTGGTCCAAGATCCGATCATGGTTGTCTATGTAGCCATCATCATGCTTGTGGCCCAGCAGATTGAAGGGAATCTGATAACACCGAATATCATGGGGAATGCACTCGATGTGCATCCATTGACGGTCATCACCTTGATATTGGCCGCTGGGAACATTGCTGGAATTTGGGGCATCATCCTTGCCGTTCCTTTCTATGCCGTCGTAAAGACCATCGTGACCAATCTATACTCCAAGCGTGAGCAAATTGAGGATACAGCCACAAAAGAAGTTTGATGGCTTTAGGAAACAAATAAGCGGCTGTCTCAAAACACGGCCACTTATTGCTTCTTTGCATAAGATGGTTATCCTTAATCGAAATGGGTGATCAATTGCCCAAAGAAGAATCTCCTTACAATACCGGTGAAACGAGCTTTGCAATGGCTTGTTTCGCCTTTTCTTTCCATGACTGATTTTCAAATGTCTCTTCCTTCAATGGGACCGATAGCTTTTTGTCCTGCACAAAGAGTGCTGCCATTTCCGATGCTGACTGTGAATCGTAGACGAACGCGTTCAATTCAAAATTCAAGGCGAAGCTGCGGATATCCATATTAGCAGATCCCACTGAATAAGCTTTATCATCCACAATCAATGTCTTTGCATGCAGAAATCCATTTTTGTAGCTATAAACTTTGACGCCGGCCGGCAGCAATTCATGGATAAATGACAAAGTAGCGGAATGGACAAACAGGTGATCCGCTTGATGGGGAATCATGATCTGAACATCAACGCCACTAAGCGCCGCTGTCTGCAAGGCATCCATGATGGACTTATCCGGTATAAAATAGGGCGTCTGCAGGTAAATCGAATGGCGTGCATGATAAATCATCTTCAAATAAGCCTTCTTTATGTTTTCATGCATATCCAAAGGTCCGCTCGCGACAATCTGCATGGCAATCCCTGTTGTATTGTTCACCTTCGGGAAATATTTTTCCGCATACTTTATCGGATATTTTTCTGATGCCTGATTCCAGTCGACAAAAAAACGGTTTTGCAGAGAGTGCACAGCTTCCCCTTCAAGCCGGAGGTGTGTGTCGCGCCAGTAGCCGAACTCCTCCTTCTTTCCAAGATATTCGTCACCGACATTAAATCCTCCGAGGTAGCCGATAGCACCATCCACAACCACCAATTTCCGATGATTCCGGTGATTCAGCCGTGGATTTATAGTGGTCAGCAGCGCCGGCAGAAACGCAGCAGACTTTCCACCGGCTGCTTCAAACTCATCAAAAAAGCGTTTCGGCAGATTTTTAGATCCCAGATCGTCATATAGAAACAGCACTTTTACCCCTTGCCGCGCTTTTTCAGTGAGCAGTGATAGAAGTCGATGCCCAAGGTCATCATTATTCAAAATGAAGTACTGCAAATGGACATGGTCTTTTGCGTGTTGTATATCTTCAAACAAGGCATCGAATTTCTTTTTCCCGTCGTTGAATATCTGTATATCACTAGCTAACGACAATGGTGCATCGGTTCTTGCCAAATTCATTCGGATGAGGTCCGTCCATTCTTCCGCACATCTTGAAGAAGGACTGAAGCCATTATCTTTCATTGCGCTCAGCTGACGATCCATCAACTCCTTAAAATCCTGATTTTCATAAGCAACCGGCCGATTCAATCGCTTGCGCCTTAACGGCTTGCCGAATAGCAAGTAGAGGATAAAGCCAAGAATAGGGATAAAGAAAAGGATCAATATCCATGCCCAAGCTGAAGAAGCCGACTTCCGTTCAAAGAATAAAATGAAAAATGCCAGCACTACATTTAAAATGATGAAAAGGTTGCTCAAGGTGCTTATCCATTCGAATGAAATTTCAATCCCTCCTCCGGCTCTCTTGCGTCTTCAGCGCTTTGTTTAATGGAGCTATTGTTTATTTTTACCCTAATGCTTTTGACTATAACGGCTTTTCCATGCATTTTTAAAAATAGATTAAAATAAAAAGCCATCGCATTTTTCCGCGATTGGCTTCTTTAACCCTAATCTTCTTCCTCTTCTTCCTCTTCTTCTCCTTCTTGCGGTTCTTCCGGAATAATCTCTTCTTCACCCTCTTCCGGCGTTACATCAATATCTTCATCCACAGGTTGCTCGTCTTCTGCATCCCCACAAGCTGACAGCATTCCAACGGACAAAAATACAGCTGTCCCCAGTTTCAACCATTTGGATTGAGCCATTAGAGTTCCTCCTTTCATTTCTTATAATGATGACGCTTTAATCTTCTGCTACTCCTTTACCCCCTATGATTATCTTGAACACATACTCACGATCACAACTGTTGCCTCGATCTGTAACTGTTAGAAAACCGTTCGAAAGACTAATCCCGGAATAACAAAAAGGACATTCGTAAACGTATTCACATACTTCACGAACACCCTTCTATTTATATACAATTTTACGAATTGAAAATACCATTTCTCTTTAATCCAAAATGAGGCACTCCTATGGATTAGAGTTGCTCTTCATCTTCTGTCACCCCTGTATTGTAGGAAGTGTTGGCCAGCTTTAAGAATTGTTCGAACTTATTCAAAATATTCAGCGCCAACAAACCATTTCCTTCTGCGGTTTTCGGGTAGCCAATCGGCATGGTACGGCGCACCAATTGGGCATATAATTCCGCTTCTGTCAGTTTACGGACGAATTCTTTTTCCGCGATGTTTTTTATCAGAGCCAGCGCGCCGGAAACATGCGGCGCTGCCATCGAAGTTCCTGACAGGCTGGCGTATTTCCCTCCTGGAAAGGTCGAATAGATATCGATGCCAGGGGCCACCAAATCGATTTCATCATTGGTATTGCTGAAATTGGCAATTCGACGATCAAAATCCACTGCCCCGACCTGAATCACTTCTCCATAGGCTCCCGGATAAGCGAATTCATCGGTATCGTGAAGGTCATCCCCTTCATTGCCTGCAGCACAGACAACTGGAATGCCTGCGTCCACTGCACGTTTAATCGCTGCATAGAGCTCTGCAACATCTTCAGGGCCTCCCAGCGACATCGAGATGACACTTACCGACTCACCTTCCGGCCCTCTCCAATCAATCGCAAAATGGATGCCATCAATGATTCCCTGATATTCGCCACTCCCTTCTCCCGTCAATACTTTCAAAATGAGCAGTTGGGCTTCAGGGGCAACACCGGCTATCCCGCCATCTTCTCTGTAAGAAGCGGCTACCGTTCCAGCTACATGCGTGCCATGCCCATTATTATCATCGAAATTTGCTGCATCCCCGTTAAAATCGGCTGTGAAATTTTTGCCGTCAATGATCCGATCCTGAAGATCAGGGTGATCCATTTGGCATCCCGTATCCAGGATGGCCACAATATTTCCTCTTCCTCTTTCCGCCTCTGCCCATATTTCCGGCGCCTGAATCATCCGGACGCCTTCTGGAATCTGCGGTGCCTGCTCAGCAATTTCTTCTACTCGATAAGGAATTAAATGTAGATTCGCCATTTAAATCACTCCTCATAATTTCCAACTATTTTCTTACTTTCCTAATTCGGCATCATTGCACCGAATCCTTTATTTACTCCCGTTTCATCTGAAACTCAAGATAAGATCGTTGAACAGCCATTTCTACAGAGGCTTTTTAATGTCTGCCAAAAATGAACAAAGGGTTTCACTAGTTTTTACAGAATAGTAACAGGAGAGCAAAAATGAGGAGCCGATAAAATGAACAAATGGATGATTTACGGTGCCAATGGATACACGGGGGAATTGATCGCCCGCGAAGCTGTTTCCAGAGGAATGTCACCTATACTTGGAGGACGCAATGCCGATAAAATCCGGCCGCTTGCCACAGAACTATCACTGGAATTCCGTGCCTTTGCATTGGATGAATATGCAGCAGCACAATTGGACGATATCGATCTGGTCCTCCACTGTGCAGGTCCTTTTCAAGTAACCAGCGAACCCATGATCCATGCTTGCCTGTCAGCAAAAACACATTATTTGGACATCACAGGAGAAGTCTCCGTATTTGAATATACTCATTCACTGCATGCTGAAGCTGCAGAAAAAGGAATCATCCTCTGCTCGGGGGTCGGCTTCGATGTCGTACCCACAGACTGCGTCGCCTTAAGGCTAAAAGAGGAAATGCCGGAAGCAACCGAATTATCGCTTGGCTTTGATTCGGATTCCGGCATCTCACCGGGCACTTTCAAAACCATGATCCAAGGATTGGGTTCGGGCAGCATGCACAGAATAGATGGAGTTTTGACAACTGTCCCGATCGGCAGCCAGCACCGGACCATCGATTTTGGACGCGGCTCACGTCCTGCAATGGGAATTCCCTGGGGTGATGTTTCCACTGCATTCTATACGACCGGCATCCCGAATATTTCTGCTTGGATCCCAATGGCAAAACCGCAATTATATGGGGCCCGTTTGATGGGAGCCCTGGGGCCATTACTGGCCACAGACTGGGTAAAAGAAAAGCTCCAAAAGCAGGTGGAGAAACGCGTACAAGGACCAGACAGCGAGCTTCGCGCTAATTCACCGGCTTATATATGGGGAGAAGCAAGAAATCAGCAAGGCATCGTCAAAGTCGTCCGAATCCAAACAGCGAATGTCTATGATCTGACAGTCTATGGATCGTTGGAAGTTGTCCGCCGTCTTCTGAAGTTAAAAGTCGAAGGCGGATACTATACACCCGCAGGCCTTTTCGGTTCAAGCTTGGTGGAAAGCCTGCCAGGTTCAGGCACCTTTGAAGTCGATACTTTTTATCCTTAATATACAGAGCTGGAGAATATTTCGACACAGCTCTACTGGAGTAATGCTCCAAGCGCCATATAAATCACATTCCCGAACTCCACTTTTCATAAAAAAAAGACAAATCCAGGATATCTGGATTTGTCTCCAAGCTTCAAGTAAATTCTTTCTTCATTAACTGCATCCGTTGATTGAACAAAGTCGGATAAGACAGGAAACCAAGCATGACACTGGTCACAGCGGCTGTTGTCAGCAACAGGAACATGATCAGGAGCTGGAATTGAACCGCCTGGATCGGGTCCGCTCCGGCAATGATCTGCCCGCTCATCATTCCGGGCAGCTGGACAAGTCCAACCGTCTTCTGGCTTTCGATGGTCGGAATCATGCTGGCTTTTATCGAATTGATCAATTGGGTGTGAATCGCCTGTTTAGGTGTACCACCAAGCGACAGGATCAGCTCGGTTTCATCCTGATGCGACTCTACCTCCGCCGTAAAACGATTGAGGAAGAGAATCGACAGTACCATGGAATTCCCGACAACCATTCCGCTGATGGGAATGATGTATTGGGCGGTTGCTGGCGTGATATTGAAGCCAAGCAGGATGCCCTGCGTCAATACTTCCACAAAGATCAAGGTGACCGCCACTTTCGAGGTGATGCCTTGAATGGCTGCTCCTTTTTTCTGGGCGTTATGCGTAGCTGCCACAATCATCAAAGCAACCATCAGGAAAATATAGATCAGGCTTTCCGAATCAAAAACGAATTTCAATACATAGCCGACCGCCAATAATTGGACGATTGAACGCAATGTGGCGACAATCGTATCCCGTTCCAGACCAAGATTCAGGGTTTTGGATAAAAGAAGAGGGATCACCACAAAGATCAAGGTGATCGATAAAGTTAAGTAGCTCATTCCGCTTCCCCCCTGACAAACCGTCTGACCTTGTCATTCGCCGGATCGTTGAGCAAGTCGCTTTCGCCTGTCTCCACCACTTCGCCATCCATCATCACCCAAGTGAAATCACCGATTTCCAGTGCTTGTTGAAGGTTATGGGTAATCCAGATAATCGTGGTGCCGTACTTCCGGTTGATCTTGACGATCAATTCCTCGATTTCCTTTAAAGAGGTCCGGTCTAAAGAAGACGTAATTTCGTCCAGCAAAAGAACTTCCGGTTTATTGACGAGTGTCCGGGCAATGGAAACTTTTTGGCGCTGGCCGCCGGACAAGTCTTTGACTTTCCGGTCCAACAGTTTCTCTTCCAATCCGACATCCTGCAGCAGTTCAGCCGCTTCAGCTTTAGACAGCGTTTTTCCCTGCAGCTCCAGCGGCAGGCTTAGATTATTGTAGATGCTGCCACCAACCATCGGAGCGCTTTGGAGCGCAATGCCGACTAAACGGCGCAGTTCAACCGGTTCATAATCTTCAATTGGCCGGTCTTTTATATAGACCTCCCCTGATTGGGCTGACAATAATCCATTGCATAACTTTAATAGGGTCGTTTTACCGGCTCCCGAAGGTCCAACCAATGTCGTGATTTTCCCTTCAGGAAAAGAGCCGGTAATGCCTTTTAAAACCGGAGTTTCCCCAAATGAAAAATCTACATGATTGAAATGGATGGCCGGTTTATAGTTTACAGACATGGATCCCACTTCCTTTCGAGCAGAAAAACAGCACATATTTTACTATGTGCTGCTTGCAGTGCTATTACTCTTCCAGTTTGCGCTGTGCGAATTCATCGTCCATTTTCAGGAAGTATTCGCCGCCTTCTTCAATAGCTCTCACTCTTGCGATGATATCGCGGAACGATTTTTCTTCTTCCATCTGTTCTTCGATGAACCAGTCCAGGAAGGAAAGTGTCGCGTGTTCCTGCAGCTCATCCGCCAATGTCACCAATGCATAAATGTTGCTGGTCACGCTTTTTTCCTGCGACAATGAGTTTTCCAAAACATCCAATGCACTGACAAAATGGTTCTTCGGTTCAGTCAACGCCTGAAGAACCGGCTTTTCATCCATCGTCACTAAGTAATGATAGAATTTCATCGCATGGTAATGCTCTTCTCTCGATTGGATTAAATAGAAGTTCGCAAAACCGTGATAGCCTTTTTTGGAAAAGTACGCTGCCATTGCGGTATAAGCATGCGCTGCCTGCAATTCATTGTTGAATTGATCGTTTAAAGCGTTCGTTAGTTTTTCTGATAACATAATTTATTCCTCCTGTTTTCTTATTTAGAATTATTATAATGTAGATAATATACCACAGCCTCATCAGATAATCAAATCAAATGAGAATATTAATATTTAATTGAGAATAAATATCATTTAAAACGGATTTTTTCTTTCCCTAAACGATAATGATTATTGTTTATAGATTATTGAAGACATATAACTTACTTTTAGTAACAAGATGTAGTAAGATATCATATAGATAGTGTTCATATAGGGGGAAACTGAAATGACAGACATGAAGCTAGACCCAAAGGTCTTTTCCATATTAAAAGAGAAAATTCAAATGATCCAGACAGAAGAAGGTGCCGTGTATCTGGTCGGCCCCATTCGGCTGCCTGTAAACTTATATGAGGAAACCTATATATTCAACTGGTATTGTTGGTTGAGCCTCGACGAAGTCACCGAAGATTACGAGAGCATCATCGAAAAATTGAGCTCAGCGAACCTTGCCGAGTATCAGCAATCGAGCGTCCTGGTATATGGAGATTTCGAAAACGATGCAGAAGCATTGATCCGTATGCATTCCATCTGCCACACCGGCGATATTTTCGGAAGCAAACGCTGCGACTGCGGCTACCAGCTGAAACAGTCCATGAAACGAATTACAGACCACGGCACCGGTGCGCTGTTTTATTTAGCAAACCACGAAGGCCGCGGCATCGGACTCTTCAGTAAAGCGATGGCCTATGTCCTACAGGAAAATGGTTACGATACAGTCGAAGCCAATGAACAATTGGGCTACGTGGACGATTCCAGAAATTACGGGGATGCGATTGCTGTGCTGCAGGCACTCCGCACCAAGCCAGTGACCTTGATGACCAACAATCCAAAGAAAGTGGCCGCCATCGAAAAAGCTGGACTCCAGATCGCTTCAAGAACCTCCCTTTGGGGAGATGAATCCGAATACAACGCCAACTACCTGCAAACTAAAATCGACCGCTCAGGACATCTTAAAGACGGGGAGGATATTGTTCATGTCAAACCATGAATTTTATATGGACCTCGCACTCAGCAATGCGAAAAGCTTAAAAGGCCAGACAGATCCGAACCCTTTGGTCGGTTCCGTCATCGTCAATGACAACCGCATTGTCGGCATCGGCACCCATTTGAGAGCGGGTGAACCCCATGCCGAAGTCCATGCACTTCGCATGGCAGGCGAAC
This sequence comes from uncultured Planococcus sp., assembly GCF_947501725.1. Lineage (NCBI taxonomy): Bacteria > Bacillati > Bacillota > Bacilli > Caryophanales > Caryophanaceae > Planococcus > uncultured Planococcus sp. The sequence continues at coordinate 103,856 of NZ_CANMXD010000006.1, forward strand.
TGAGCCGCGGTGCGACCATTTATGTAACGCTCGAACCGTGCTCGCATGTCGGACGGACCGGGCCCTGTGCACAGGCCCTCATTGATGCCGGCATCAAAAAGGTGATCGTGGCAACGTTGGATCCAAATCCGATCGTTGCCGGAAACGGTGTCCGCATGCTGGAAGAAGCAGGTATTGAAGTGATCGTCGGTGTCCGTGAAGAGGAATCTCGGAAGATGAATGAGGTATTCAACAAATTCATCGTTGAAAAGATCCCTTTCGTGACTTTGAAAGCAGCCTCCACCTTAGATGGAAAAATCGCTACCCATACCCTGGACAGCAAGTGGATCACTTCCGAGGAAGCGCGTTTGGATGTCCATCTTCTGCGCAGCCAGCACATGGCCATCCTGGTGGGGGTTGGAACTGTTATTGCAGATGACCCTGAATTGACGGCGCGTATTCCAAATGGCCGCCATCCCCTCCGCATTGTCCTTGATTCCACTTTACGCATTCCGCTCCACTCAAAACTTGTTACGGATGGATTAGTGGATACGTGGATCTTTACAAGCCAAAATCACGATGCCGATAAGCGGAAGGCATTGGAGGAGTTGGGAATTACCATCTACGAAACCAGCAATGAAATCCAGGTCGATGTACTCGATGTCGTTCGCGTACTCGGTGAAAAAGGCATTTCTTCACTCTTTATTGAAGGGGGCGGCACCATTAATTCCGCATTCCTTGAGAATGGCTTGATCGATAAAGTGGTCTTTTACTTTGCCCCTAAAATTGTCGGCGGCAAGATTGCACCGACTTTCATCGAGGGAACAGGCGTTGAATGGATGAAAGACGCCATCGACCTGCGTGACGGTGAATTCAGCAAAGTCGGCAAGGATTTCAAATTTACGGGTTATCCCGAAAAGCGAGGCAGCATATGAGATTCGGTTTTGATATAGACGATACATTGATCAATTTGCGTGAATACGCCTTCCATTATTATCAGAAGCAATTGAACCAGGAAGTGGATATCGATATTTTCCATGCCTTGAATCGCGTGGAAATACACGAGGCTTTCGGCTTGAGTGATGAAGAAGGAAAAAATATGTGGAACCGCTCGTTGGAGTTTTTGTATTTCACTGACTGCCCTCTCTATCCCGGTGCGCTCCAATTACTGAAGCAGCTCGAATCGGATGGCCACGAGATTTTCTATATTACATCCCGGCCTCCAGAACATACGGAAAACACATTCAATTGGCTGATTGAACAAGGTTTCCCGGTGGATCGTGAAAACTTCTTCTGCGGCATGAAGGATTCGGAAAAGGCAGGCATCATCAAAGACTTGCAACTGGATTATTATTTCGATGACAAGCCGGCAGTCTTGGATACCTTAATGAATGATCCCGTGAAAGTCATCGTCAAAGACCAATCTTATAACCGCCATCTAGACTTGCCGCGTGTTAAAGACTGGGATCAATTAGGCGATTTGATCAACAGTGAAATGAAATGAAAAAAGAAGGTGGAGCAATCGGAGGGAATCCGATTGCTCCACCTTCTTTTCTTTTCAATGATTCAAAAACCACATTCCTGAGAATGTGGTTTTTTATTCTATACGCCTGAGTAAGCCAGAAAGCCGCCATCTACAGGAACCGTGATCCCTGTAACAAAACCGGAATAGTTTTCATCAAGGAGCCACAGCATCGTTCCCACTAAATCTGCCGGTTTGCCAAAACGCTTCATCGGCGTGCTGGCCATGATTTTGCCTGAACGGGGAGTCAGCGAACCATCTGCATTGGTCAGCAGATCCTTGTTTTGCGCTGTCAGGAAAAATCCTGGTGCAATCGCATTAACACGCAGATTTTCCTCTGCAAAATGGACTGCCATCCACATCGTAAAGTTATTGATAGCTGCTTTAGCCGCACTGTACGCCGGCACTTTGGTCATCGGTGAATAAGCGCTCATAGAAGAGATATTCAAAATAACCGGTGATTCCTGCTTCAGCAGTTCTTTGCCGAATACTTGGCTGGCTAAGAAAGAACCGGTGAAGTTGCTCGCGAAAACGCGGGAAAATCCGCCTTCCCCTAATTCGAAAAAGGACTTTCCGGTTGCGCCTTCTTCATGGAGTTCAATATCCGTAATAGCATCAGGGTGATTGCCTCCCGCACCGTTGATCAGAATATCAATCCGTCCGTATGCTTCAAGAATCTGCTCTTTGGCTTTTTCCAAAGATGCCCGGTCCAACACATCGGCAGCCACGGCAATTGCTTTGCCGCCCGATCCATTGATTTCATCTGCTACGCCTTGCCCTTTTTCAGCCGTCCGATTCAAAATGGCTACATTTACTTTTTGAGCAGCCAGCTGGCGAGCCATTTCTGAACAAAGGACGCCGCTTCCGCCAGTGATGACAGCGGTCCGTCCTGCAATAGTTTCATGAGTTGAAAACATAGGATCCCCCTTTACTTTGTTTGATGTGCATCCCATAACCCCAGGAGATACATAATGCCAAGCGCCCGGTCGTACAGACCATATCCAGGTCTGCATTCCTCGTTCCAAATATGGCGGCCATGATCTGGACGGGCATACCCTGTGTAGTTTTGGTTCGACAATTCACGAACCACACCATTCAAGTCGATAGAGCCGTCCTGTGTGTAATGGGACGTTTCAATAAAGTCGCCGTTATCGAAAATCTTAACATTGCGCAAGTGAGCGAAAGGTGAATGCTTGGCATATTTTGAAGCCAGGTCCACCATGTCGTTGTCCGGATTGGCGCCCATGGATCCGGTACAGAAGGTAATGCCGTTAGCAAGTGAATCCGATATGGAAATCAGCCGTTCCCAGCTCTTCTCGCCCGTCATGATGCGCGGCAGGCCGAAAATTGACCACGGTGGATCATCCGGATGGATGGCCATTTGAATGCCGCTCGCTTCAGCTGTCGGTAAAATCGCCTTCAAGAAGTAAGTGAGGTTTTCCCATAGCTGCTCTTCGTCCATTCCTTCATATTCTGCAAAAAGTTCCTGAATGCGTGCCATCTTCTCCGGCTCCCATCCCGGAAGTGTCAAATCAGAAGCAGAAGCAACCGTTTCGATCAGTTCAGCAGGCTCCAGGGATTCAATCTTTTCCTTTTCAAAGAACAAAGCAGTCGAGCCATCCGGAAGTGGATGATACAAGGATGTGCGGGTCCAGTCGAAGATCGGCATGAAATTATAACAGATCACTTTGACACCGGCTTCACCTAAGTTGCGGATGGTCTCCTTGTAATTTTCAATATACTGGTCGCGCTCTTCGTTGCCCAACTTAATGGATTCATGGACATTTACACTTTCCACTACGTCGGCGTGGAACCCGTGAGATTTGATGTAGTCCACTTCAGAACCGATTTCTTCCTTCGTCCAAACTTCTCCTGCCGGTTTCTGATGGAGCGCCCAGACAATCCCTTTGGTTCCTGGAATCTGTTTGATTTGTTCTAATTGCACGCTATCATTGCCGCGGCCATACCAGCGAAATGTGATATTCATGAAAGTCCTCCTCTTCAAACTAGTTCTTCAAGATAATCCTTAACCAATTCAGTAACACCTTGTTCTCCAGCTGACCTGTAAGCTTTAGTCAAATCGCTGCCGATCCCGACTGCTACAGCTCCTGCAGCCAGCCATGCGTTCATGTTTTTGATATTGATTCCGCCTGTAGGCATGATGCGTACTTTTGGCAACGGACCATTGACCGAACCGATAAAAGAAGGCTCAAATCCATTAGCAGGAAACAATTTCAAGATATCGCATCCCCATTCCGTCGCTTCGACCATCTCTTTAATCGTCATACAGCCCGGCAAATAAGGGACATTATAGCGATTACAAACCTTGGCGATTTCTGGATTGAAATTTGGGCTGACGACAAATTCAGCGCCATGCAACAAGGCATGCCGGGCAGTCTCTGCATCAAGAACTGTTCCAGCACCGATCAAGGCCTTCGAATCAGCCAATTTATCGAAAACCCGCGAAACATTCGGCGTCGTATAGGTCAATTCAATGGCCTTCAAGCCACCTGCCACCGCGGCTTCTGCAACGGCTATTGCTTCATCCGCATCTTTCCCGCGTATGACCGCAACAATTTGGGCATCCAGGATCTGTTGGTATACTTCCATTTTAGGAATCATCTGCATCTCTCCTCATTCAAAGACAATTAATGCTTTTCTCACTTTATCGGGATTGTTTTCAACAAATGTAAATGCTTCCTTTACTTCATCCAATGAAAACTTATGCGTAATCAGTCCAGCTGATTTCAGTTCCCCACTGTCCAGCAGGCTCACTACTTTTCCAAATTGATTGGTTTGCAGCCTTGAACCGACAATGGTAATTTCTTTTTTAGTGATCGGCAATTGCGGAATCGCTGATGGCCGCTCGTCAAATCCAAGAACGACAACACTTCCTGCAGGTGAAACCACATCAATGCTCAGCTCTACAGTAGCAGGAAGGCATACCGCATCAATGACCACATTCGCCCCTTCGTTTGAAGTCAACTCCAGTATGCGTTCTTTTACGGATTCTTTGCCTGCATTGATCACTTCGTCGGCTCCGCTTTCTTTTGCAAAGGCAAGCCGTTCTTCATTGAGATCAGTCATATAAACGGTGGCTCCTGCAACTTTGGCCAACTTCAGAATACAGATGCCGATAGGACCACAGCCCTGTATCAGAACCGTATCCCCTTTTTCAACATTTCCACGCCAGACAGCCTGTGCACCGATTGTATAGGGTTCAGCCAGAACGACTTCGTCCCAACTCAACTCTTTATCAACAGCGTGAAGCTGCTTTTCAGGTAATACAACAAACTCACGCATGCCTCCATCTTCATGGACACCGAAGACCGATAATTTTTCACAGACATTCGGGCGGCCTTTTCGGCATGCATAACATTCGCCACAATAATTGATGGGTTCTACAACCACATGGTCACCGACCTTCAGTTGCTTTACGGAACTTCCCACTTCCACCACTTCACCAGCCACTTCATGCCCGACTACGCGGGGATAGGTAGCTAAAGGGTTTGTACCGTGGTAAATGTGCATATCTGAACCGCAAATGCCGACGCGCTTCACTTTAACTAAGACTCCATCCTCTTGCTGAATTTCTGGAGTTTCCTGTTCGATAATTTGCATATCATGCGCTTTTGGAACTTGAACTGCTTTCATTTTTACAACCACCTATTCAAATAGACTTGGTAAGAACAATGTAATCTGAGGAACAAATGCAACCAGCATAAGCACCACTAAACTGACACCTAAAAACGGCAGCAATTCCCTTGCTGTTTTTCCAATGGAGACTTTCCCGATTTGGGAAGCCACAAAGAGGCAGACGCCCACCGGTGGAGTGACCAATCCGATTACCAGATTCAAGACCATCATGACTCCGAATTGGATAGGATCCATTCCGACTGTCAAAGCAACCGGCAATAGTACAGGGAACAGGATAACCAATGCCGCAATCGTTTCCATAAAGGTCCCGACAAAAAGCAAAAGCAAATTGATCAATAAAATAACGATGATGGTATTGGTCGAAATTCCAAGAATCGATTCTGCAACCAGCTGCGGAATCTGTTCGCGCACCATAATCCAGCCGAATAGGTTGGCAAATCCGACAAGCAACATAATGGATGCAGTAGCTGTCATGGAAGACAGCATAATTTCCGGTATTTTTTTAACCGGCAATTCCTTATAGACGAAAATCCCAATGACAAAGGCATAAAGAACAGCAATAATTGAAGCTTCAGTCGGCGTAAAGAACCCGCCTAAAATTCCGTAAAGAATGATGAATGTCATCAGCAAGGCCCAAAAAGCACCGGTGAAGCTTTTCCATATGGCCTTTATGGGTTGACGTTCACCTTTCGGGTAGTTCCGTTTGACCGAAATGATATACACAGGGATCATTAAGCCGACTCCCAGAAGAATACCTGGAAGTGCGCCGGCTAAAAAGAGATCTCCAATAGAGAGAGAAGCCAGCGTACCTACAATGATCATCGGCAAAGAAGGTGGAATGATCGGTCCAACTGTAGAAGAAGATGCTGTTACAGCTGCTGAGAATCCTGCGCCATACCCTTCTTTTTTCATGGCCGGTATTAAAATAGAGCCAATACTCGCGGTATCAGCAAGCGCTGTCCCTGAAATTCCCGCGAAGCCCATTGAAGCACCAACGTTTGCAAGCCCCAACCCGCCGCGGATATGCCCAAAAAGATCGTTGGCGAACTGAATGATCCGCCCCGTGATCCCGCCTGCGTTCATTAAGTTCCCAGCCAGGATAAATCCTGGAATACAAAGCAGCACAAATGAGTTCAACCCTCCGAACATTCGCTGGGGGATAATGTTGAGCGGAATTCCAGCCAACATCAGGTAGATAAAAGAAGCGAGCCCCAAACTAAAGGCAACCGGAACGCCCAGGAAAATCAATGCGATAAAGGATACAAAGAGAAGAGTAGCCATCAGTGATCGTCACCTCCGTAAGTCTGACTGTAATCTTGTTTGTGTTTGATGAGGTCGACAATTTTGATGACTGCGTAAAATACCAGGAATACACTCATGATCAATAGAGAAGCATGGACAACTGACATTTGGAAAGGCATCGTTGCCGATCGTTGATTATCACCGAGCAAGGTGAAATTGTACCCTTCTACAACCATCACCAAACTTAACACGATGATAGCAAGGTAAATGATCACTTCGTAATATCTTCTGAAATTATTGGACATTCGATTAAGAAGCATATCCACGTTGATGAATTCATTGCGCATCAAAGCAAGTGGGGCTCCGAAAGCAATGCCGTACAAGAAAAGATAGCGTGTCAATTCTTCTGTCCATATGAAGGAAAATGGAGCGAAACGTGAAACGATCTGAACCGTGACGATAAGGATAACGCCGGCAAAGCTAAGGACTGTCAAAAAAGCGAGTGTGCTGTCAATCAATTTCCGGAACTTTGACATCCGAATTCATTCCTTTCCCAATGGAAAGGCACATTTGACCATGACAGCCAAATATGCCCTACTCACATATTATTCAACTGCAAGGATCTGTTCGTACAATTCCAATTGCTCCGGGGATAAAGAAGCTTCGACAGCTGGTGTCATCGCTTCACGGAATGCATCCTGGTCAACGTCTACAAATTCCATTCCAGCATCCATCAATTCCTGTTCGATTTCAGCAATTTCAGTTTCATAAAGCTCATCACCGAAAGTTTGTGCTTCTGCTGCTGCATCTTGGACAACTTGTTTCAAGTCGTCAGAAAGTTCATTGTATTGATCGTTGCCCACTAGGATGTAAATCCATGAATAGACATGCTCTGTGCGGTTTACGTAATCCTGTACTTCAGCCAATCCACCGCTTTGAATCAAGTCAACCGGGTTTTCCTGGCCATCGATTACGCCTTGCTGCAAGCCTGTAAATACTTCATTGAAATCCATTACTTGTGGAGATGCGCCGGCAGCCTGCCAGACATCCAGGAATAATGGTACGTTCGGTACACGCATACTGAAGCCGCTCAAGTCATCTGGAGATGTAATCGGCTCGTTTGACGTTAAGTTACGTGGAGCTCGTGTATGGTAGTAAAGAGCCGTTAAGCCTGCTTGATCGCTGACTTCCTGCTTGATCTGTTCACCGATTTCACCTTCAACCACTGACTTTACATGATCCAAATCACGGAAAGCGTAAGGAACTGCCATCAGTGCAGCATTCGGTGCCCAGTTTTGCAAGGTTTCCCCTGAAATAACCATGTCGGCTGTTCCTGCTTGAATCGAGTTGATGGTATCGGTTTCTCCACCCAGTGAGTTATTCGGATAGATGGTGATTTCCATCTGCCCATCTGAGTTTTCTTCCACCAGTTCTTCAAATTTCATAGCTGTCTGGTGCCAGATATGGTTTTCATCAGCTAAATGGCCGAATCTCCATTCAATTGTTTCACCTGACTCTGAACCGCCTTCTTCTGTTCCGCCATTTGAACCACAAGCTCCCAATACTAATACGGATGCAAAAATACCTGTTAACCATTTCTTTTTCATTTTTTATTCTCCCCTTTGTTTTTTATTGGTGTTTTCAAATATTCATAGGTAGTTGCTGCAATCTGGACGCCTTCTTTTCGATGGCGCTCTTCGTTTTCCTGTTCGATTTCTCCCGGAACCAGGACACGGCTGAACCCTTCAGCTGCCGGAACCTCACGAATCTCCTTGATCATTCGATCCATCTGTTCGAGAAAGTTTTCGGTATCTGTAAAGAAAGATGGGTTAATGGCGCAGAAATAATGTCCCAACTTTCTTTTTTTGTCCAATTTCTCATACATGGGATTGATGTGAGGACCAAACGCCATACCTGCAAGCAAACCTGAGAAAATATCGACAATCATCGATAACCCAGATCCTTTCGGGCCGCCGAATGGCATTAAAGACACCACTTCCGCGGGGTCAGTCACTGGGGATCCGTCACTATCCACTCCCCAGCCTTCAGGAATCTCTTTGCCTTCTTCTTTATGTTGAAGAATCTTACCCAGCGCCACATTCGACGTTGCCATATCCAAAATGAAGGGCTTCTCAGATTTAGCAGGGATTCCATACGCGATAGGGTTCGTCCCGAGGAAAGATTCTTTTCCGCCGAAAGGAACAACGATTTTATCGGTGTGGGTCATTCCGATGCCAATCAACTTGTGTTTTGTTGCGGTTTCAACAAAATAGCTGAGTGCTCCACAATGACTGCTGTTCATAACTGTCACCATGCCGACTCCATTTTCCTTAGCCATCCCGATGGCGTGATTCATGGCGATATCCGCTACGACATGGCCAAAGCCATCATCCCCATCAACCACGCCAGTCACCGGACCGGTTTGCGTGAATGAAATCTCAGGTGCCGGGTTAATGCCTCCAGCTTCGAGCCGGTTCATATAATGTTCCGTACGAAGGGCACCATGGGAATTCACTCCGCGCAGATCGGCATGGATAAGAATCTCAGCCACTTTTGCTGCATGTTCCTTGTTGACGGCAGCACTTTCCAATTTTTCTGCGATTAATGTTTGAACTTCCGTAAAAGCTGCAGTAACAGTCGCCATGGCGTTCCTCCTCCCGTTCAACGGCTTTTTTATCGCCGAGAAAACTTTCGACTCCAACTCATTTGCTTCAGATGGATTCCCGTTCCACCAAAATCGGTGGGTACCGCCGCTCTTCATATACTTCCTTGAAGTCTTTGCTGACAATCAATTTCAGCAAGGTCTCCGCTGCGTTTTGCCCGATCTCAAAAGTCGGTTGCTTAATGACGGAAATCGGTGTGGTAGCCGTCTCAAGAAATGGTGAATCGTCTATTGCAATCACACCGATATCTTCTGGAATAGCCAGTTTGTTTTTTTTGATGAACTTCAACAATTCAATCAAAGCCAAATCATTCGTAGCAAAAAATGCCTCTGGGCGGCTGCCGGAATCCCATATACTTTGAAGTTTCTTCCCGATTTCCTGACGTTCCTCTGCCACAATCCAATCTTCTTCGACCGACAGTCCGTGGAATGCCAATGCCTTTTTGTAACCCCTGATGCGCTCGATTCTTGGCGTCACGTTTTGGGCAATGGAAGTCGACACCAAACCTATTTTTTCCCGTCCTTTTTTCGCCAATTGTTCCACTGCAATCTGTGAAGCGCTTTCATTGTCGAGCAAAAGTGTCGGGAAAATTGGTTCATTAATCATCCGGTCCACAAAGACAATCGGAAATTCTGCATTCTTCAATTGCTTGTAGTAATCGTTATTGCCGTTTGTCGGGAAAATGACTAACCCGTCAACTTGTTTGGCCACCAGCATATCAATATAGGAACGCTCTTTTTCCGGCTGATCGTCTGCATTGCAAACAAATAAATGGAAGCCGTTTCTTTCACACTCGTCTTCAATCGCCCGAATAATCTCTGTAGAAAATGCGTGCAGAATATTTGCTACGATCACTCCGATTGTTCCAGTCTTTTTCTGTTTCAGACTTTTGGCTACCTGGTTTGGAATATAGCCCAATTCTTTGATAGCTGCTTCTACTCTCAGTTTTGTCGATGCTCCCATAAATTCAAAACGATTATTTATATACTGGGAAACAGTGCTTTTGGAAACTCCCGCTTTCGATGCTACATCTTGCATTGTGATTTTCTTCATTTTTTTCTCCTTGCACTAAACCGGTTTAGTAAGTCATTTTAGGAAAGTATAATTGAAAGATTTTTTAAAATCAATACTTTTTTTCAGAAAATTTGGTTTACCTCTCAAAACACTTCGAAAGTCTTATACTTTCGGGAGACAATCAGCCTCTGCCTAATAAATGAAAGGCACTTCCAAAAAGGGACGAGAAAATTTTCCCCGCCCCCTTTCTTATTCAACTTTATCTTCTTCATTTAACTGGCACTGCCCTAAAGCATCATCCAGGGTATCATACCTGCCCAAGCGGTGGACTTTCCCGTTTTTGATTTCCATGAAAGTGTAAATCGTTACGTGGCCGTTTTGGTTTTCCCATGTAGCTTGTTGGACGCAGATCACTTCGTCGCCTTTGGCGTAGTAGCCATGCGTTTCCAGTTTGATGCCTGACTCTTTGATCCATCGCTCCAGGATATCATGGCCTTCTGCCATCCCCCTTGGGCCTACCAATTCAATATGGGGATCTGACACTTCCAAAACGCCTTTGATATCCCGCTCGTTTACTTTCTTTGTCCACTGATCCGCAATTTTGATATTGTCCTCCATTTTCTTATCTCCTTTCCTCCAGACGTAGCCCTGCTTTTACTGCAGCTCTATAAGATTGAAAAAAGAAGATAGGAAAAAAACCTATCTTCTTTAGTAATTCTCGTTTTTCAGTTTTTTAAACGTCTCCACGAATTTATCGGGATCTGTATAGACTTTATAAGTCAATACTCCGCGATGTGTATGAAGATACAATAAGCTGGCTTCAGAAGAAAATGATTTATAGGAGATATCCCAGACATTCGCTACATGGAACTTCGTCGCAGAAGTCACCAATGTATCTTCGTATAACTGAATATTACATTCAGTTTCAACGATTTTCATTTCACCAGCCTCGATGGAACGCTCCGTGTCGATGTAAGTGATGGACGACAATAAATTCAGTTGGTCCACGCGGGCATTCCTCCTACGGATCCTTTTCTAGAAGTTTATCGTATAGAGAGGGTTGTACGCAAAGCATACGTTTATGTCAGGGTAAAATAGCCGTCTTCAAGTAAATAGACCAGTTGACTGAATAAATGATAAACTACACACAAAATAACTTCTCGATCAGGAGGGCTGTTATGGAAAACTGGTTTGCTGCGACATCCACTTATTCTTTCAACCCTTTTTCTCCAAGCCACTTGCTGGCACTCGCGATTGCTGTGGCCGGGATTATTGCCCTTATCTCAATAAAGGGGCGGTTGAGGGAAAGCAAAGATCTTTATCAATGGCTGCGATGGCCGTTGCTGACTATCCTTTTCACTTCGGAGTTCTCTTATCATTATTGGGCCATCACGAATGACGTCTGGAGCTTTAACGGGCAGATGCCGCTGCACCTATGCGGAGTGGCCTCTATTACTGCCATGATCGGCTTGTTGACCATGCGGCCATTCTGGATCCAACTTTCTTTTTATATCGGCATACTTCCGGCCTTTCTTGCCTTGATAACCCCTGAACTGCCCTATGATTATCAGCATTTCCGCTTCTGGAAATTCTTTGTCCATCACACGGCAATTTCCTGGGCCTGCCTATTTTTGGCCTTATGCCGTCCGCAAGCCCTGACCATGCGTTCAGTTTTTTCAGTGTACGCCTTGCTGCTTGCTTATGCCGCCGTCATCGGTTTTTTCGTCAACCCACTGACAGATTCCAATTACCTTTATTTGATGCAGCGCCCGAATACTGCCTCCCCACTTGATTTCTTCGGCGATGGGTTGTGGTATTACTTTAACCTGTGCCTGACAACTCTGGCTTTGTTTTTTGTCCAATACCTGCTGTTTCGAAAATTCATAAAAAATTCTTGATCCGGCTACTCCGTATCGAAGTACTCATTGATCAAATCTCCATTGACGCCAATGGCTGCCGCACTGCCTTCACCGGCTGCAATGACCAGCTGGGAAGGTACAATCAATGAAGCATCGCCCGCTGCATAGACGTTCCAGACATTCGTCCGTCCGTAATCATCCGTCAAAATCCCGCCATGTTCGTTTTGCTTGCAGCCAAGTTGCTTGGCAAATGGAGTCGCGTGGCTCCATAAAGGGGTTACAAAGCCGCCTGTCCGATCGATTAATGTGCCATCTTCAAGCCTGACGCTGCGTAACTGTCCGTTCTCGCCTTCCAGGCCGCCAATGGGATCCTCTACCACATTTATGCCTTTCCGAAGCAGTTTTTGCTTGTCCTCTTCTTCCAAACGGCCTTCCCCGTTTGTAAAGACAATCAAGTCATGGCTCCATGTATAAATTTTCTTCGCCAGTTCGAATACCTGTTTGTCCGCAATCACTGCCAGCGCCTGATCACGCAATTCCCAACCATCACAGTATGGGCAACTGAACAAACTGGTGCCATAAAACCTCTCAATATCGGGAATGTTCGGCTGCTCTTCTTTCAGGCCTGCCGCGATGATGATTTTAATGCTGTGGAATACATCTCCATCTTCTGTCACCAATTCATAATGGGTTTTAGAAATCCGGTTGACACTGGTGATCCGCTGCTCTTTAATCTCCACGCAACCGTATTTTGCGATATCTTCACGGCCCAGGCGTTTGAGTTCTTCCGGTTCAATACCATCCCGTGTAATGAAGCCATGCGATTCCCTCGTCACTAAATTGCGTCCGTTGTCGTCGTCAAAAAGCAATGTATTCCTTCTGGATCTGCCTAGCACCAATGCAGCATTGAGTCCCGCAGGTCCGCCCCCTATTATTGCGCAATCATAAATCATAGCATCCATCCTTCATTAATGTCATTTCCCCGAAAATTCCCGTTTTTTCCCTTTACTAAACAAACGTTTCATTTATATTTGTGTTGTCCCGACAATCTTTGCTTATAAAATGATGGGAAGCAGTTTGGCTTACTGTGAGTATCACAATAATAAAAAAAAAGAGGCTCCCAGTTTCAGGAGCCTCTCTTTTAAGCTTGTTTCACTAACAATGACTTTAATGTATCGATGAAGAATTGATTTTCTTCCGGCGTTCCAACAGAAACCCGTACGTAATCAGGCAAGCCCCAGATTTTTCCGTAGCGGACAATGACACCTTTCGCCATTAATTCCTTGTACAGCTTTTCACCGTCTTCACCGATCTGCACCAATACGAAGTTGGCCATGCTTTCGATATACGCTAATCCCAGCTCCTCAAAAGCCTTGTACAATTGTTCCCGGCCGGCTTTATTGGCTTCTTGAGAAGTCTTCACGTGTTCGGTATCTTCAATGGCAGCCGTTGCAGCAATCTGCGCTAATGTATTGACGTTGAACGGTTCTTTCACTTTTAGGATCGACTGGATGATCGGCTCGGAAGCAATGCCGAATCCGACCCGCACTCCGGCAATGCCGTAGATCTTCGAGAAGGTCTGCAAGGTCAGTACCGGGTAGCCGGCATTGATGTATTCGATGCCATGGGTGTAATCAGCGGCATCTGCGAAATGGCTATAGGCAGCGTCGATAACTACTAATACCCCATCAATCGCTTCCACTAATTTATCCAGATCCGGCTTGGACATATAGGTGCCTGTCGGGTTGTTCGGTGTACAAATATAAATGATCTTGGTTTTGTCCGTCACAGCCGCGATCATGGCGTCCACATCAAACTCAAAGCCTTCGATGAATTTGACCGGTACTACTGTGGCACCCATGATATGTGCACCAAAATCATATTCACTGAACGATGGCGAAGGAACGATCACTTCGTCCCCTTCTTCAAGGAAAGCTTCAGAAATCAGCGTGATCAGCTCGTCAGCGCCGTTTGTCGGAATGACCTGCTGCGGGCTTACATTGAATTCCGCGGCAATGGCTTTTTTCAATGCGCTGGCATCTGCATCGGGATAACGGTTCAATTCCGCCAGTCCCTGTTGGATGGCAGCTACTGCTTTAGGTGATGGGCCAAGTGGATTTTCGTTGGACGCCAATTTGATGACACGGTCCAATCCCAATTCCTTCTGTACTTCCCAAATCGGCTTTCCAGGCGAATAAGGCTGAATTTTATCAAGGGTTTTACGTGCTTGAATATGGTTTGAACTCGTCATAGGGATTCCTCCAAAAGATGTAAGTGTTGTATCATTATTAATATATTCTTATAATTATACCATCTAGCTCATATAGTTCAATCGAACAAACTAACCAGATGGACTGGCTTGTCATGAACTTTTTTGATTCATTCCAAGACTGTAGAGCTTATGTACAAAGTAACGATTGCGGGTTGCAGCGGGAGCTGAGTGGAAAACAAGTTCCGCTTCTTTCATTATACAGAATTGCGACATTATTTAAACACATCTAACCAACTATTTGTATCGGATAATAAAATATGGTTTACTTTTAAGAGACAGATTGAAAGAGGAGTTTTAACATGATCAAGAAAATGAAGTTCGCATTCGCCCCTTTTCTTTTATTGCTGACCTTGGGCGCGTGCTCTGATAATGAAGAAACTGCACCTGAAGAAAACACAGAACCTGAAACTACGGAAGAAGCGACAGCAGATACTGCTCCTGCAGAATCTTCTATGGAATTGCCGGATCAAGAAGAGGTTGTCGTCGTAGTAAATGGAGATGAAATTTTAGGGAATGTCTATAATAGCGTAGCACGCCAATTGGAAACCACATTAGCTGCACAAGGGCACACGACATCGGATGAAACGAACGAACTTGTGAAAGAGCAGGCTATGTCTGTATTGATCGGAAATAAGGTCATTATGCAGGATGCTGAAGAAAAAGGCTATGAAGCTGATGAATCAGCAGTCGAAGAACGTTTGGAAGAGTTGAAAGGCCAGTTTGAGACGGAAGAAGCAATGGACAAAGCATTGAAGGAAACCGGCTTTACACTGGATGATATGGAAAACCAGCTTCGTGAACAGTTGATCTATGAACAATATATTGCAGAAGAAATAGAAACTGGCGAAGTAACGGACGAAGAAGTGAAAGAAGCTTATGATGGCTTTGTCGAGAGTTCTGAAGAGGAAGCACCTGCCTTTGAAGAAATGGAACCGACTATACGGAAGTCACTGGAAGAGCAAAAAACTCAGGAAGCGGTATTTGCCCGCATCGAAGAACTGAAAGAAGACGCGGAAATCGATATTAAACTATAACAAAAAACATCCTGCTCAAAGTGAGCAGGATGTTTTTTGTTATGCCAGTTTTTCTGAACAGTAAGCGAGGATTTCTTCTTCTTCCTCTTCTTCAAGTCCAAACTCAAGTGCGCCTCTTGTCTGCTTATCGATAAAATTATAATGCGCTATGCGGGCACCAGTTTCTTCTGCAGCAATAATGACGCGCAGTTCCAGGCCACCATCGGTATATAGTTCATCATCTTCGTCAACTTCGACATTCAACAAGAATTCGTAACGATCGCCCACCATGATGCCTGTAGGGTCGTTGATTTTGTGAAACACGTAATCTGTAATTTGCATTGTAACACCTCCGTTCTTCTATTCTAGCTTGTCTGTGCCTTTTTGGACAGTTGCACGGCGAAATAAAACGTTTAATGCATTCACAAAAGGGAAGATAAGGGAAGTGAAGACAATTAAAGGAGTGGAAATCGAATGAACGTATTAGTTATTGGAGCAAACGGTCAAGTCGGCCGCAATGTTGTCAAAGAATTAGCCGAATCAAAACACGAAGCGACCGCTATGGTCCGTAAAGAGGAACAAATAGATAAGTTGAAGGAACTTGGCGCGTCCAAGGTAGTGCTTGCTGATCTGGAAAAAGACTTCAGTGATGCTTTTGAAGGGGTTGATGCTGTTATTTTCGCAGCAGGTTCCGGCCCATCGACAGGAGCTGACAAGACCTTGACCATCGATTTATGGGGCTCTGTCAAAGCGGCTCAATATGCACAGGATAAAGGCGTCAAACGCTTTGTCCAATTAGGATCGATGGGATCGAATGATCCTGATGCCGGCGGTGAGGCGATGAAGCCCTATCTTGTCGCCAAGCGGACAGCAGACGAATTGCTGCAGGCAACCAATTTGGATTATACGATTGTCCGTCCCGGTGCACTTTCAGACGAAGACAAGTCCGAGAAGATTGAAGTGTCGCTCGAAGGTTTCTCTTCTATGGAAGGAAGATCCATTCCAAGAGCGGACGTCGCACATGTCCTGGTTGATGTACTCGACCGCAGCAATACCTACAACAAAGTATTTGAAGTGCTGCAAGGGGATCAGCCGGCAAGCGAACAATTGAAGACCTTATAGAAGGACCATAACAAAGAGTAAAAAAGAGCGGATGGATTTCCGCTCTTTTTTATGTTAAAATAGGCAATACGATAATTTGAGGACGTGATAAGCATGATTAATATCCAACCACCAAAAGCGGACGTGACGATTACACAACGCAAACAGGAAATTACAGGTGACGAAGCCGTCATCAAACCACTATACGGCTTTATCGATCTGCACGAAATTCCACGTGATAAAGGCGGCATCATCCAGTTTTTTAATCATAGTGGAGAATTGTTGTTTGTCGGCAAAGCCCGCAAACTTCGCCAACGTGTGAAAAAGCATTTCGAAGATTCGGTATCACCTTTGAAGAATCACCGCGAAGAAGTATACCGCATCACCATTTCCATTGTGGAAGATCCAATGGAGCGCGATATCTACGAAACGTATTTGATCAATACGCAAAAAGCTAAATACAATGTAGATAAAGTTTTCTACCAAGAGCAATAACAATAAAAAAAGGCTGTCCCATAAGCCTTGGAAATAAAACCGCTGGAGAAAAATCATTGATTTTTCTCCAGCGGTTTTTGCTTTGTATGCGGTTTTCCCGAAAAGCAGCTTGTGGTCCAGGGACTTTTTTGGATTTTATTTGATAAGAAGATTTGTTTTATGCCATTAATAGAGCTTACGATCCAAGTTGGGTGAAATACAGTCCAAATACGAAAAATACGGTCCAAACGAATGAAATACAGTCCGCGAGCTAAAATACGTCCACAATGAGGTAGTGGCGGTCTTTAAAACTGTCTAGCTGGGACATCTTCGTACCCGCTATTAGTGTGTTGAAGCGATTGACGGAGAAGAGAGTCCAGTAACCTTCCTAAATTCCCAACTGCTGCTGATTTTTTTGACCAAGGTCCTTTTCTATTGTTCTCTATTTCGGTTTTCAGCTGGATCCGTCAACCTTTTTTCGAAGTAATGATGGCTATGGCCTTCCGGGAAATCATTGACTCTGCCGAATTCCGAGAAGCCCTGCTTTTTGTAAAACTCAGGAGCTTGAAAGCTCAACGTATCGACAATCATCAGTCGGTGACCTTTGCTGCGTGCATAAGCTTCCGCTTGAGCCATCAGCTTTGCGGCAATCCGTTGGCCTCTGGCTGACGGGTCCACCCAGAGGAAATCAATGTGAAGATGCCGCCAAAAACCGGTAGCCGTCAATCCTCCTGTGATTTCTCCTTCATCATTACGGACGATAAAGCTCATTTGTTCGAATGGTGATGTTTTTTCCCCCGGTAAACTCGCATTATTGTGTTCAATGACTTTTTTTCGGATAAAGTCACGGTCCTCCGCCACTTCCTGTTGAATGATTTTCATTGGAATCCCCTTTTTCAATTGATTTTATAGTCTTTCTCCATTTTCTCACTCTTTGGATATTTTGTGCATCTTCTTCTGCTGGAATGTTTTAAGTTTCCATCTAAAAGGAATATACAATTAATAACTATGTTTTTTGGAGGAAGCCATATGTCGTCATATATCAAAGAAAGCCCATCTGCCCGTTGCCAAAGCGAATACGATCCACTCCGGCGCGTCCTGCTTTGCCCACCACGTTATATGGAAATAAAAGATGTCATCAACGATGTCCAGAAAAGATACAAAGATGAAAATATCGATGTGGACAAAGCACTTCACCAGCACAATGAATTCGTCCAGGCTTTGATAGAGCAAGGTGTTCAAACCGATTTGATCGAGCCCTCTGAAAATTATCCTGAACAGGTTTTTACACGCGATATCGGATTCACTATCGGAGACACAGTCTTCATCAGCGAAATGGCTTCTGAAATCCGGCAGGGAGAGGAACAGGAACTCCAAAAATGGATGGAGGCACATGATGTGAACGTTAAGGAATTGGCCGGCCACCGCATAGAAGGCGGCGATGTCATCATCGACCGCGATACCGTCTTTGTCGGAGTCAGCAGCCGGACTTCCAAAAAAGCCATCCGTGATCTGCAGCTGGAGTTGCCGGATTTCGAAGTCATCCCTGTTTCATTTAACGAGAAATACCTGCACCTGGATTGTGTTTTCAATATCCTGTCGCCCACGGAAGCCCTCATCTTCCCTGAAGCGCTCGATATGGAGACGGTCAAGATGCTCGCAGAACGCTATACCTTAATCCGCGTCAACGAAAAAGAGCAGTTTGCGCTCGGCACCAATGTACTGTCCATCGGCGACCGGAAAGTCTTCAGCCAACCACAGAACCGGCAGGTCAATAAGCAATTGACGTCTCGCGGATTCCATGTGATTGAAGTCGATTATTCCGAAATCATCAAATCAGGTGGAGCTTTCCGCTGCTGCACGATGCCATTGATCCGTGAATAGCCGCCAGAAGCGAAATAAAAGTACGGAAATCTTTCAACAACCTAAAAAATCCCAAGCCGGTATGGCTTGGGATTTTTTTCTGTCTATCGGATGCTGGCTTTTTCCTGCTGTACCTGCACAATGAATTCCTTCATCAATTCCACGCCATCTGGAGTGCCGATGGACTCAGGATGGAATTGGATTCCGTAAACGGGATAATGCCGATGCTTTACGGCCATAATCGTGTCATCATCTAGTGCCCGGGATTGGACTTCCAGACAATCAGCCAAAGTCTCCGGTTCCAATACTAGGGAATGGTACCGCATGACCGGCAATGGCATCGGCATGTTTTGGAACAAGCCTTGCTGATCATGCGAAACTTGTGAGACCTTGCCATGGCGGATAAAAGGAGCTTGAACTACTTTTCCGCCGAACGCCGCTCCAATCAACTGCTGTCCCAGACAAATGCCCAGAATCGGAATGGATTGATAAAGCTCCTGAATCAGCTCGATCGATTCAGGCAATTCCAAGGGATGGCCGGGTCCTGGCGAAAGGATGATCGCCTGAGGATTTTTCGCTTTAATTTCATCAAGTGTCAAAACACCGTAACGGACCACTTCAACTTCAACGTCCATCGCAGCGATGGCCTGGTAAATATTATAGGTAAACGAATCGTAATGATCGATTAAGAGAATCATCCGAACACCTCCGTTAGTGAACGCGCTTTATGCAGCGTTTCTTCGTATTCCGCCTGTGGATCCGAATCGAAGACAATACCGGCGCCCGCCTGGACATGAACCATGCCATCTTTGACCACAAAAGTGCGGATGGCCAATGCGACATCCAAATTACCATTGAATCCCAAGTACCCGATAGCTCCTCCATAGACGCCTCTGCGCTCTTCTTCAAATTCCTGTATCAATTGCATGGCCCGCACTTTGGGAGCTCCTGAGACAGTTCCAGCAGGCAAGCAGGACACCAATGCATCGAGCGGATGCATTTTCCCGTCAAGCTCACCAGTCACTTCCGAAACCAGGTGCATAACGTGCTGGTATTTTTCGATGACCATATACTTCGGCACTTCCACTGTACCAATTTGCGCTACGCGCCCCACATCGTTGCGGCTGAGGTCGACCAGCATCTTATGTTCCGCCTGCTCCTTCTCATCACCCGCCAATTCTTCGGCCAACTGATTGTCTTCGGCAACGGTTCTGCCGCGCTTGCGTGTTCCAGCAATCGGATTGGTCACCATATGGCTGTCCCGAATCGTCAACAGGCTCTCCGGTGAAGCACCTACAATGGCATAGCCGTCAAAATCGATGAAGAATTGATAAGGAGACGGATTTTGCTTGCGTAATTTTCGGTACAATGCGAAAGCATCCCCTTTATAACTGGCAGACAAACGCTGCGACAGCACCAATTGGAAGACGTCCCCTTTGCGGATATGATCTTTTGCCTGCTCCACCTGTTTACGGAAAAAAGCATCAGTGGTTTTGGAAACGAACTGCAGTGATTCCTGATCTCCTGCTCCAGCCGGGTTTTCCGGCACCGACAATTGCTGTTCAATGTCATCCAGCTTGTCTTCAAACGATAAAATCGTCACATCATTTTTTACATGGTCGAAAACCACGATGGTTTCATAAACCTGGAGGTGGATATCAGGCATCTGGAGGGTGTCTTCCTTCGGCGCCTTGATCGGTTCATAGGCTTGAATCGCGTCGTAACCGATATATCCAAGCGCACCGCCTGTAAAAGGCAGTCCTTCCACTTCCGCTTCATAACGGGGCATCAGTTTTTTAATCAGCTCCAACGGTTTGCCTTCATGTGTTCTTTCGGCGCCTGTCCGAAAATTAATTTCCCGTAATTGTTGGCTGTGGCCTATATAGCCCGTTGAGGGATCCGCTCCAATAAAGGAATAGCGGCCTGTCACACTGGTCTTTAAAGAACTTTCGAGCAGGCATTTGCGTTCTCCAGTCAATCGGTTAAACACCGCAATCGGCGTCAAAGAATCTCCATCAATTTTTCTCATTTTCATTTCCTTGCTCATCTCGGCTCATCTCCTATTCTTAAAAGCGGAAGCGATCAGCCAGACTCGACAGGCACAAAACAGACCGGCGAAGCGGCATGGTTTGGTGTTTTCAAGAGTCTAATCGCCAAAGCTGGATACTACATGCAGATGAAATTATCCAGCTTATACTTTTTAGTGCTTTTACCTTATTTGAAAACAAAAAAGCCCCCTGCAGGAACAGAATTGTTCCTTGCAGAGGACGGATTGACCGCGGTACCACCTCGTGTTAAAGCTAAAACAGCTTTCACTTGAACCCCGATAACGTAGGGAAAAACGGATTCTTCTACTGCTTGTTCAAAGAACCACTCATAAGCCCATTCACTCAGATACCCCACCAGTTTCCACCTGCCACTGGCTCTCTTTGAGAGGTTGATCTGCGCTACTCTTCTTATTCATCGATTTAGCTCTGCTATACTCTGCTCAACTGGAATTCGGCGGTGTCGCTTCCGACCCCTTCAACCGCAATCCGTACAAAAAAGGTTGTGCCAATCTTATTCAATTTCCGCCCATTTGTCAACTGATAACATGGCTTATTTAGATAATTCTGTATTTAAGAGAAAGATTGGGGTATAAATAAAGTAAGCATTTCAATTTTTTAAATAGAGGGAGGAGACAGAGGATGAAAAAGTTTGCATATTTATCATCAGGAGTTTTGGCTTCAAGTTTACTGCTTGCCGGATGCGCAGGTGACAGCCCAAGCGATACAGGCAATGAAGGTGCAGAAGACAGCACCCAGATCAGCTTTATCCATTGGAGAGGCGAAGACAAAGCAGTACTGGATGATATCATTGCCCAGTTTGAAGATGAAAATCCTGACATTTCCGTGGAAATGACCATCTATCCATCTGAGCAATACCAGGCTACCGGACAACGTCTGCTGCAGGACGGGTCGACGGGCGACGTCTTTACATCCTTCCCTGGCGCACAATTTGAAGCCATCGCCAGCGCCGGTTTGTTCGAAGATTTGAGCGGTGAGGATTTCGTTTCCAATTTTGATCAGGAACTCATTAGCGTCGGACAGAAAGACGGAACTCAGCTTGCGCTTCCTTATCAGCTGGTCTTCAATATGCCTGTCTATAATAAGGGCATGTTCGAAGAGCTTGGACTGGAAGTGCCGAAGAGTTGGAGTGAATTCCAGGACATGGCAGACACACTCCTTGAGAATGGTATTACGCCGATCGCTTTTCCCGGAGCAGACATCGGCCCCAACCAATTCATGAACAGTATGATGATGAACAATGCGCCGGATGAAGACGTATTCGAAAAACTTCAGAATGGCGAAGAATCCCTGACCAACGAATGGTGGGTCAAGACGCTGGAAGATTTCCAATTGCTTGAGCAACAAGGCTATATCCAGGCCGATGCTCTGGGGACTACCCAAGATTCCGCAATGGCGATGGTGGCCAATGAAGAAGCCGCTATGCTGGCGACAGGATCATACCATATGTCTGCTTTGCTGGATCTGAATCCTGATCTTCAGCTGGATTTAATGGCTCCGATCACTGTTGAAGAAAGCGAAGCTGTCTATGAAGGCATCAATACAGCCACCTTCATGCTGGCAGTCAATAGCCAGTCCGAGAAAAAAGAGCAGGCAAAAGAATTCATCACGTTTCTGAGCCAGCCTGAAATCGCTTCCCAATACGCTAATGAAACTGGTCAGCATCTAACGGTCAATGATGTTGAATATGAATCAGAAGTATTGCAGAATACAGCTTATTGGATCGATGAAAGAAAAACCCGGTTCCAGCCGCGTTTCCTAATTACGAATGCTCAAATCGAGGCTGCAGTCCTTAGCTCCATCGAAAACGTGTTGGGTGGAGCAGATCCGATGACAGCTGCTGAAGAAGCCCAGCAGCTCGTAGAAGAAAACAGGGAATAACGGGATGAGAGTTTCTAAATCCATCTACTTATTCTTTCTGCCAGGGCTGCTATTGTATGCGATTTTCTTTGTTTACCCGACAATCAGCGCCCTGTTTTATTCGTTTACAGATTGGGACGGCCTCAGCTCAAGTTTTCAGTTTGTGGGAATCGCCAATTACGAACGTGCCTTTACCGGGGACACAATTTTCCGTAAGACGATCGGCAATAACCTGAAATTTATGCTTGTCGTTGTTGTCTTCCAAACACTCGTCGCCCTTGCTTTTGCGATGATTGTCTTAAAAAACACAAAGACTACAATTTTTTTGCGCGCGCTTTATTTTTTCCCGACCATCCTGTCATCTGTATCCGTAGCCTTTATTTGGTCATTTATCTACGATCCGTCACTTGGTATCCTGAATCAGGTATTGGAGCTGGTCGGACTTGAATTCCTGACGCAAAACTGGCTCGGCAACGCAGATATTGCCATCTATTCTTTAGCTGTTACCCAAATTTGGTTCCATGCCGGACAAATGCTCATCATATTCGTTGCAGGCTTGCAGGCCATTCCGGACGAACTCTATGAAGTAGCAAAAATAGAAGGGGCCAACAAGTGGCAGACCTTCCGCAGTGTAACTTGGCCACTGCTGGCACCTTCCGCTACGATTGTCGTTGCGTATACCACGATCCAATCGTTCAAAGCATTCGATCTGGTCTTTGCGATGACAGGCGGCGGACCGAATAATTCAACGGAGATTGTGGCTACTTATATCTTCGATATCGCTTTCAGAAGCTACCAATTCGGCTATGCCAGCGCCATTTCCGTTATTTTCATGATCATTATCGCGATTATTACATTCCTGCAATTCAAAGCTTTGCGTTCTGATAGAATTTCTTACTAGAAAAGCGAAGGCAGCCATCTAGCCGCGACAAGCGCTGGAAGCTTTACCGGGAATGGCGTTCTTTGCCATTCTTGGTAAAGCTGAAGCGACTCGAGGGGCTGGCTGCCGGAGTCTGGATCACTAGAAAAGCGGAAGCGCCCGTGTAGCTCTGACGGGCATAAGACAGACCAGCGAAGTGGCATGTTTTCAGCCACATAGCTGGGCGGGCTTATGACCCCGAAGAGCTGAACAAGAAATAAACCCAAGAATTTTTAATTTCTCAAGCCTAAGGAAAGGAGGACAACAGCTTGTTCTTCCGCAGATTTTCCCTTATCATCTATGCACTGTTGATTTTGGTTCCGTTGTTGATTGTGGTGTTGACTTCCATGAAAACCATTCAGGAAACGTTCAGAAATCCGCTCGGTTTTCCGGAAGCCGGTCTTCAATTTGAGAACTACGCGGCGATTTTCCAGGAGCAGACGATGGCTGGCTACTTTGTAAACAGCACAATCGTCACTTTGTTTTCCGTGTCGTTGACATTGTTCTTTGCTTCGTTGATTGCCTATGGCATCACCCGTCTCAACAATTGGGTCGGCAATTCCTTATTCATCCTGTTCACACTCGGCATGATGGTGCCGGCGCAAGTCAGCATGATTCCCCTCTATTCGCTGATGCTCGATCTCAACCTGACCAATAGCTTAGTGGGGCTCATTCTCGTCAACATCTCTACAACCATGCCGATTGCTGTTTTTATTCTAACCGGCTTCATGAAGACCTTGCCGAAAGAATTGTTTGAAGCTTCTACAATAGACGGGGCAGGCAATTGGAAGATTTACACCAAAGTGGCTATTCCGCTGTCGCTTCCTTCTCTATCAGCTACAGCCATTTTCCTGTTTGTGATGCATTGGAATGATTTGCTGTATCCTTTGCTGTTCATTACGGATAATGCCTACAAGACCCTGCCTCTCGCTTTGCTGGAGTTCCAGGGTGAATATTCAACGAACTACCCAATGCTCTTTACAGGCGTCATCATTGCCTCAGCGCCAATGGTCATCGCCTATATTTTCCTGCAGCGCTATTTTGTTGCCGGTATGACAGCAGGCGCTGTCAAAGGATAAGCAAAAGGACGACACCGCTCATTACAGAGGGGTGTCGTCCTTTTTCATCACCAAAACATCGGTTTATCGACCATGAACCATAGCATGAGCAATAATAATAAAATATAAATCCATAAAGAACGGTTTAACTTCTTAACCAACCTCAATTGGTCGGCTCCTTCTTCCCCAAATTGGCGGAGAGTCGGTGTAAATGCACGCGCTAAGAAAAAGACAGAAGCGACCATCACGGCCAGCGTACAAACTATCCAAGAAGTGCCCCATTCCCACGGTCCCTGCCAAATCAACAGGATGCCTGTCGTTACCAGCACGTGCCCTGCATGTTTTACAAGACGTGTCGCCGATCTGAACGTCGTGATATGCGAGTCCAATAGAATGCCGGCTGCCGTTTCCATTCGTTTGATTAAAGGAAGCAGCACAAAAAAAGGACCGATGGATAACACAGCGCTTAAAATATGGGCGTATAGAATAAATATATACATTGTTTACTTACTCTGTTGC
Organism: uncultured Planococcus sp.; assembly: GCF_947501725.1. Taxonomy (NCBI): domain Bacteria; kingdom Bacillati; phylum Bacillota; class Bacilli; order Caryophanales; family Caryophanaceae; genus Planococcus; species uncultured Planococcus sp. Next base: position 128,937 of record NZ_CANMXD010000006.1, read on the forward strand.
CAAGTGGAATTCATGGACCCAAACAGTCATCTCAGGCAACCAGGGCATACCTGGATGAAACGACAAGATCGATTGTTTATAATCTTCTACAGACGCGTAACCTTCCCGAGTGATGTTTTCATCTGTTAATTCACCAAGTGTTTGCTGATATACCTGATCCACCACAAATTTCTTGTCTTTGAGTACCATGATTTCCCCTATGTCTGCATAGCGTCCATTTCTTCGAGTTGCCGACTTCGTGCCAGCCAAAACTTTTTCTACGTCCTGCTTATTGGTCACCAGTTTTTCGACACTGCAGGTTTTCGGCGGCATTTGCTGCGCATTATTTTCTGACATTTCTACTCCACCTCTCTTTATTCCTTCTCAGTATAACTCTTTTCAGCACTCTGTTTCATTCCATAAAAAATCGCCCTGTTTTTTCAGGGCGATGCTTAAAATCATTTTGCAAATATATGTTTGCCGATTTTCGTGATGGTTGTACGCGAGAAGATCCACGTATCCGTCACGCCGCTTGGATTGTAATAATACGTTGCACCAAGTGATGGATCTGAGCCCTTCACAGCTGCTTTCACAGCCTGATAAGCTGAAGCGTTCGGCTTGAATTTGTACTGCCCGTCATTTACAGCAGTAAACGCGTTACGCTGAAAAATGACATTGTATGTACTGTTTGGAAATAGGGAGGAATCGATACGATTCAGGATAACAGCTGCTACCGCTACTTGACCTGTATGGTTTTCTCCACGTGCTTCTCCGTGTACGACACGTGCCATCATATCAACATCCGAAAGTTTCGCTCGTGTCAACGGACCTGTAAAACCAGTAGCCGGAACATTGAAATCACGCTGGAACTGAATGACTGCATTTTTAGTGATAGATCCATAATAACCTGTAGGTGCCGTCTGGAAGTAGCCCAGTTTTTTCAAGGTTGCTTGAAGTTCTGAAACATCCTGTCCAGCCACCCCTTCATGCAAATCTGGAGAATGTGCTTCTGCGGAGGTTTGAGAAAAACCTAAGAATAGAACTGTAAATAAAGCGAACACCAATACTTTTAATTTCTTCATGCTTTCTCTCCCTTCTATTCCAAGAATCTACAAATGATTCTTATTAATAGTATATAATTGGAATTATAAGAATTCAATCCCTCGTAACTACTCAAATTCTGTCGATAAAATGACCAAAAGTAATAGTTTATTGTCTTTATACAAAAAATAAGGGTTTTTTATTTCTAAAAATTAGGTACTTTCTCTTATTATTATAAAAAGTGGCTGAATGTCCTGATTGAAGCAAAGCAAAAGACGGCCGAGAAATCCTCGACCGCCTTTTGTCTTTCCCTATAATCTTCCGTAATGCAGCTGTGCAAATTGCCCATATGATTTTACCGACTTAAGCTTCAAGCGGCGCTTAACTTCCTGCTCTTGGAACAATGGTATTCCTTTTCCGATAAGGACAGGAGCGAGCGAAATGATCCATTCATCAATCAAATCTTCTTTCAAAAAACTATGAAGCAGCTTGCTCCCTCCAATCACCCAAATATCCTTTCCAGGTTTCTCTCTGAGATCTTTCACGAAACTGGAGATGTCCTGATTCGTGAAATTCACATAAGGGTTCTCTTCTGCGGAAGAAGAAGTAAAGACATAACTTTCCATGTCTTGATAAGGGAACTTTCCTTTTTCAGCTTCCATTACCCAATCATAGGTTCTGCGTCCCATAACCACTGTATCGATGTTCTCCATGAATTCGTCGTATCCGGCGCCTCCTTCTTCTTCCCCTGCTGTCTTGAAAAGCCATTCGAGGGAATCGTCTTCAGTTGCGATATATCCGTCCAGGCTAGCGGCGATGTAACAAACAATTTTCCTTTCATTCCCCATACCGACTTCCTCCTTAACGATTTTTTCAATAAAGCGATCAGAAAAAAAATGGCCCCAGCATCAAAACTGAGACCTTGTTTTTATTTGCTTTCCAGTTCTTTCATTGCTTTATGGGTTTGAGGAAAGCCATTTGCCTGCCATTCAGAGCGATAAGCAGAATCCAATTGGGTCAACCCGATTTCCGCTTCATCCATATCAGCATTGACGCTTTCTTCCCGATCGACCGTTACACTGTTTCTCATATCATTATCTTCATAAACCCAGACCTTTTTGGCTTGGTTCTTTTTATAGGCAGTCAACAAAAGAAGGCTGCCCGCCATTGCGGCTCCTGTATAAACAAATTTTTTGGTAGTATTCTTTTTCATGAATATCCCTCCGATTATCTTCGTCGTCCTATACCCTTTACTTCCCTGTTTATTGGAAATGTAATCCTGACAGTTGGCTTTCGACGTCAGAAGGTTTATTTGGTAAAGTGAAAGAAAGAATTCGACTGGAGGCGTTCAGATGAAGAAGATTGTTATTGTTTCAGATACACATATTCCATTCCGCGCCAAGAAATTGCCCCAACAGCTAGTGGATGCATGTCAGGAAGCTGACTTCATCATCCATGCCGGCGATTGGCAGACGATGGATGTTTACCATGAACTGGCGGCATATGCAGAAATTGATGGCGTCACCGGCAATGTCGATCCATGGGATATCCTCGAAAAGTTTGGCCGGAAAAAGATTCTCACGTTCGGAGATTTAACAATCGGTGTGGTCCATGGCGACAGTGACCGAAAACCTACTGAGAAGCAGGCTTTTGACAGCTTCAGTAATGATGATGTCGATATCATCGTATTCGGGCATTCCCATACCCCGGTTATGCGGGAAGTCGAGGGGGTCATCCTGTTCAATCCCGGCTCCCCAACCGACAAGCGCAGGCAGGAACAGTATTCCTTCGGTTTACTCGAAATCGGCGATTCCTGGGAACTCAAGCATGTCTTTTTTGATAAGGAAAGCTAGTCGCCCCGAAGGGTAAAGCCACAATAAGTTGGACTACTAATCTTATCCAATAAAAAATCAGACTCCCTTCACAGGGAGTCTGATTTTTCTTTGCAGTCTTTTATTAATACAAAGCCCAGCTGCTTTAATGCCGATTCCAAATTGGCTTCAATCAATACACCTTTCAGTGCAGCCGCAAAATGAGGAACCTTCAACGCCATAAAAGGCTGAATTCCTGTGATGACCGGTGTTACGCCAATTATTTTAAGGATATTCACGAGCTTCAGCAAGTATTCCCCAACGACAGTGTTGATCTGCAAAACCCCTGAAACATCAATGATCAAATACTCCATCGGCTCTTTGCCGCATTGTTCCAGTACGTGCTCGATGATGACCTGTGCACGCGGTGCCGTAATTTCCCCGATTACCGGAACGATGGCCACCCCTTTAGTGACGGGAACAATCGGAGCAGTCAATGTTTGGATCTGATGATTGGCTTTCTCCAGTTCCAGCACATAAGTCAATAACGTCGACATCATTTCAAATGTGTAGAGCTGATCTTCAGAAAGCTTATAGTATTGATCATCCAATCCGCAAATAGTGCCGTAGACAGTGCCATCGTTATAATAAACCGGAACTCCGACAAAGGTGCCTTGTCCATAATCCGCTGAAATGCCCATAGAACGGGTCATCTCGTTTTTAGAGATGTTCTCAATAACCAATGCTTTCGGACCATGGTTGATGCTCAAGCTGCAAAAGGAGTGAGGAAGAGGCATGGAACTGCCTTCTTCGACCAATTCTTTTTCTGAGTTGCGAACTTTAATAATGTGGTTTGTTGTCCCATCATTTCTGGCGATAAATAAGGAATTGATCCCAATTTGCTTGCTCAGCAGCTGCAGAATATAAGCCGCTGCCTCATCAAAGTTGCTGAAAGCTCTTGCCTTCTGAATAGTATCCATAGCCATTCCCCCATCCCTTTTGTCCAATCTTTTGTTCTTTATATTTTCTTGATAAGATTCAAATCGATGAGTAAACAATCATTATGTAAAGATACCATACCCATGAAAGAAAAAAGGGTCTGCATGCTGTACGTTATCCGCTTTGAAAATAAATAAAAACCGAATATGCCTACATTACTACCTTAATTATACAGTTAAAACACTTAAATCTACATTTAATTTGTGTAACAAATATTTCGCTCTTTCAATAATGGGTTCATTCTTTTGTTAAAAAGGGTATATGCATAACAATAGCATGTGGAGGTGGGGAAATGGCAAACGAAATGGATATTCTGGTCTTGGAACAATCCGAAACAATGATTTATTTTAGATGGACTGATACAGAAGATGTCTGCCGGATAAAAAGAGATGAGCAGATTGTTTATACCGGCACTCAAAATCTGTTTAAAGATGAAGGATTAAAAAAAGGCGAACTGTATACCTATACTCTTGAACGGCTGGATACTTCAGGTAATTGGATAGATAAGATCAAGCTGCATACGGGAACGGAAAACCGAAAAAAAGACAGCATTAACCGCTTGGAAGAAATTGTGTTGACAGCCATCGTTTCTAAAGGCCGAATTTCTTTAGCATGGGGAGAAATTGAAGGTATCACCCAATTTGATATTTACCGCAACGGAAAATTTATTGAAACTGTCGAAAGAAACCAATACACTGACCGCCAAGTGCCCATGAATGAGGAATTCACCTATTGGATTCGCGGCAAACGCCCTGTAGCAAAATCTGAAGAGCGTTTCAGTGAAGAAAAATTCACCCTAGCCAAAGTTTTTGGCACGTTGAACTGGAATTCGTCAAAGGAGAAAGCGGCTATGGAAGAGTTTTGGCTGACTAAAAAAATCGCTCCTTTGGATTCATTGTTGTCTGATGAGGAAAAACCAAAAATCTATCCAGTCTGGCACTTCCGCTACAACACCTTCTTGCCTGAGCTGATATTAAAAAATCCGAATCTCTTATCGCCTTTCCCTTATTTCCAAGGTGACGGCCGGGAGTTCGAGCCGGACTCACTGCATTACCGTACGCAAGTGAGCTTCACTGTCGACTTGAAAGAAGAAGAGTCGTCATTCGATTACGATAAGGATGTCGGTCCCACCATCGGATACAATTGGCGAAAAAAATTCAGCAAAGCGGATGTCGCTTCTTCTGAAGGAATCGAATTGGAAAAGATTGAAGAGACTGGCCATAAAGTTTCCATTACATTAAAGCACAGCGTCGGAAACCCGATCACGACTTCCCCCAATATCGATTACGCAGTATCCGCTGCCTTTTACCGGGACGGCAGCTATGACATCATCGGAATACATGATCAATCACCAAACCATGAAGTTTACTTAAAGCTCGATGACGGTGAGTGGATGGAAATTCACCAGACAGAAAGTGAAGGACTGGCCTATATGGCAGGACCGATTGCCAGCCAGTATTGGCGGATTTCTAATTTCTATTAATTTCACTTGATTCACTTAACCATCAAAAAAGCCCAAATCGAAGAAAATCCGATTCGGGCTTTTTTAATGGTTTGAGAAAGAATAACTTATAGCTCTTCATCTATTCCAGCGCTCAGCTCTTTGAGGCATAAGTCAACCGGGCGCTTTCGCTTTTATTTTTATCCAGACTCCAGCACCCAGCTCTTTGGGTCATAAGCCAACTCAGCGCCGTGGCAAAGAGCGCCACTTCGCTGGTCCGTCTTATGCCCGGCAGAGCTACACGGGCGCTTTCGCTTTTTTTCTCTTACTTATCTAAAAAACGTTTACGGATATGAGGCGGTGGCAGCATGCAGCTGTCCAGCTTGCCAAATACCTTGTAACGGTTTTTGGCCACTATATCATACGCTCCGTCACGGATCGCGCGAGGGAATGGTTTCAGGTAATAGGCCAGCTTCCAAAGACCGGTTAAATGATTTGAAATCATCAAAGCGCCTTCAGATTTCACATATGCCTGTCCATCTTTTATCAATACCACACTGTCGACATCCTCAGGCACCTTATATTTTTTTGAAAGTTCCTGTCCGACTTCACTTTGCAGCGAAGCAAATTGATAATAGCCGGCCGGATCATGATTTATAATGAATTGAACGCTTGAATCGCAAAAATTACAATCTCCATCAAATAACACAATGGCATGTTCCATATCGGTTTCCTCCTTTGCCAAAAATAGTTCTGTTATCTAAATATCCTCTTTTGCCTTTATTGAAACACCTTACCGGTTGAAACTGTCCCTTGGTGAAAAAATAATTTCCAGCCATGTTGTCTTTTTTTCCAAATTGAACTTCGATTCGTTAATTTTCCGGTCTTGTGATTATGGACTTGATAGGTCGTCAGGACCGCCTCTGGACCCAATTCGTGCATGATAAAAGATTTTATTTCCATGGAATCCGGATTCAACGGATGATTCCCATTATAATGCGAGCGTTTGATGATGCCGCCCGAACTGCCGAATTCGTAAAACTCATCGTCCAGTACTTCGCCCAGCTTTTCTGTTGAAACGCGAAACTCGGGCTTTAAGTGACTGCATTCCAACTCATAAATCTCTTCTGTCAATTTATCCATTCCTATTCTCCTCACCTATTATTTCCCGGGAAATGAACTCAGTATATAAATAACCCCTTGCCTAACGGCAGGGGGCCATATCATTTATCATCTTTAAAGAAATCCTCTGGATCTTCATTTGGCTGATCTTGAGGCGTATCAGATGACCCGAAATCTTCGACGTCTTCAAAGCTGTCCTGGTAATCACGAATGGCACTGTCTTCCTTCTCGACCGGCTGGGCTGTGGAAGCTTGGAGCACATCTTCTTCTGGCGGCCGGCTTTCCAGATCAGGTACTTGATCCGCATGATCGATGCAAGTCAATGCAGTCGGCAACGCTTCCAGCCGCTCAAACGGAATATCTTTTCCACAAACTGAGCACTTGCCGTATGTGCCGGCTTCGATTGCTGCTAAAGCCGCTTTCGCTTCCTGCAGTTCTTCTTCTTTAAACTGTGTCAACGCCATGCCACGCTCCTGGTCGTATAAATCGGTGGCATTGTCAGCAGGATGGTTATCATAATTTGAAAGCTCGGTAGTCTCGAACTCTTCTGTATTCTCCACACGCTCTTCCAGAGATTCCACTTGTTCTTCCAATTGCTTTTTCAATTGCTTCAGTTGTTGATCTTTCATCCAATTTCCTCCTCAAAAAACTCACTTATCCTATATATTGCCTTTATCGGGGAAATCAAACCTGAAAGTATCGTAGTGCACTGCTCAAAAATCGTCAAAACGGTCCAGCAAACTCAATAAATAATCATCCAAACGGTGACGCATCAACTCATCAGACAAGCCTTTCATGCCAAAAGCTTCCCATCCCGGATACACTACAGGTGAACCATCCAATATATCCGTCAGCGAAACCAGATCCCAGTAAGGATCATATGTGAATAGACTGCCGGCATGGCGCTGATAAGCTGCCAAAAAATCATTGGCTACAGAAATTCCGTACATCTGGGCCAAATTGACCCGGCAATGTCCGACATCAATTCCTGCAGGCCCCCGACAAGCATTCACCCAGTCCACTATGGCACTGATTTTCCCATTTTCCCACAACACATTAGCTGGATGGAAATCACGATGAATGAAACATTCCTCAGCTGCGGGACGGCTGCCGGCTACAATGTAAAAAGCACGCATCCAATCGTTCTGTCTTTTCGACCATTTGGGTTTTTCCAATAAAAACGCATTATTGTAGGAAAAGTATTCGTAAGGAAAGCCTTCTGCCTGTGTTTGATGCAATTCAGCCAAAGCTGCTGCCAAGCCTTCCAGCCACTTTTCATCATTTGCTGGCTGAAGTACCACAGAGCCCGGCACTTTCGTCATCAATACGGCAGGCATCCCGCTCTCCTCTCCTGTTTCATCATAAGCAATTAAGTGAGGAACAGGGAAGCCGGCTTGTTCAGCGAACTGAAGGCTATCTGCTTCATGTTTTGCCAGATCAGGTTCTTTTTCCAACCAATCAGCTTTATGGAAAAATCGGAGAACGTACGAGAGTACATTTCCATTCTCTTGAACAGCCAATTCAAACAAAGTAGAGGAAGTCCCGCCTTTCAACGGCTTAACGCTTGTTATTTCTGCCGTTTCTCCAAGCTGTTTTTTTATCCATTTCACTGACTGCGCCTGCAAGCTGGGCTGTTCATTTCCTGCCATCCTGGACACTCCTTTCTGCCTATCTTTTAGCTTTAGTGTACCATGAACAAATAAGGATTCTATAATTTAGTAACGTGTTTAACTGCTGATAAAAATACTGGCTGTTCTTCTATAGAATAGCCGAAATCCAGTTGCCTTGGAGTACACGAAGTTACACTTCCAGTGAGTGGTGCACAGTTTCCGGTTTTTCAATCTGAATGGTCGCATGTTCGATTCCACAATAGTCATGAACCAGCTTTAACGCATCCTGAAGAACTATTTGCTCATCTGCTTCGACTGTCACATCGATATGGCAGGTAAACAGGTCGAGTCCGGACGTAATGGTCCAAATGTGAAGATCGTGGACATCCAATACCCCTTCAATTCCAAGAAGCCGTTTCTTCACTTCTGGTGCATCGATTGTATGGGGCGTGCCTTCCATCAATATATGGAGGCTATTTCTGAGAATCCCCCAGGCACTCCGCAAAATCAGCAAAGCAACCAATACGGAAATGATGGGATCCGCCAGCGTCCAGTCAAATAAGAGAATTAACAGACCAGCCACTATAGCGCCGACTGAACCAAGCGCATCCCCAATAACATGCATATAGGCACTTTTCATATTCAAGTTGCCCTGGACATCTGCGTTGCGGTTCAGCACCCACGCACTTAATCCATTAGCTGCGAGACCGATTGCCGCAATCATCAGCATCCAGCCACCTTGTACTTCCGGCGGTTCATAAAAGCGTTCAATAGCTTCATAAACAATAAAGCCCGCAATGACAAATAAAGTCGCGCCATTGATGAAGGCGGTTATGATTTCAAAGCGGAAATAGCCATAGGTTTTTTTCGCAGAAGCTGCTTTTCCAGCAAACCAGATCGCTGATAGGCTGAGTGCAAGTGAAACGGTATCCGATAACATATGGCCGCTGTCCGCAATCAAGGCAAGGCTATTCGTAAATAGGCCGCCGAAAAATTCCAGCACCATGATGCCGGCGGTTATGGCGAGCGCCAGAACCAATGCTTTTTTATTGCCGGCCCTTGCCGCTTCAAAATGATTATGTTCATGATGATGTCCCATACCGCAATCGCCTCCATCTTCTTGCTGTTATTTTACCAAAATTGGCCGATTGACAACGAATAGCAAGTCTTATACGATAGATGAGGAAAAGTAAATAACCCGGCAACGGGAGAGGTTCATAGCATTTCACCCTCTATAAAAAACTATGGATTGTCGAAACTCAGCCAAATCCACATGCGATTTGGCTTTTTCTTTTGTCCGTTTTTTATAGCCCTCTTTCAAGCCGGACATCTAAAGGAGGCCGTTTTTCATGGCAGGAAGAAACGAAGATACACTCGATCATTTATCATTGCTCGGCAATCAGAACACCAAGTATAAATTTGAATACGATCCGGAGATTTTGGAGCCGATCGACAATCTGCACAGCCGGGACTATTTTGTGAAATTCAATTGCCCTGAATTCACATCGCTTTGTCCGCAGACAGGACAGCCTGACTTCGCAACCATTTACTTGAGCTTTATTCCAGACAAGAAACTGGTGGAAAGCAAATCGTTGAAACTTTATCTGTTCAGTTTCCGAAATCATGGAGACTTCCATGAAGATGTAGTCAATATCATTATGAATGATTTGATCAAGTTGATGGACCCGCGTTATATCGAAGTATGGGGGAAATTCACGCCGCGCGGCGGACTGTCTATCGACCCTTATACAAATTACGGCAAACCAGGCACAAAATACGAAGAAATGGCATCGTACCGGATGATGAACCACGACATGAATCCGGAAACGATCACCAATCGCTAAGGAGCCGAACAAATGTTACTTTACTTGAACGGCGCCTTTGTCGGCCTATTGATCCTATCGAATATTTTAGCAGTCAAGTTGTTCAGCATCGGTGAATGGGCTGTTTTGCCGGCGGCTGTCATCGTCTATGTCTTTACCTTTCCCATTACAGATACAATTGCGGAAGTATACGGCAAAGAAGCTGCGCGACAAACCGTTACAGCAGGATTTGTCACACAGCTTTGCGCATTGGCGTTCATTTTCTTTGCTATCCATCTGCCGTCTGCACCATTCTTTGCAGATCAGCAATCTTTTGAAACGATTTTTTCCGCAGGCTTCCGGGTGACTTTGGCCAGCCTTGTCTCTTATTTCATCAGCCAGAATCTGGACGTCAGCATCTTCCACAAGCTGAAACAGCGCCATGGCAACTCCAAGCTGTGGGTACGCAATAATGCTTCTACAATGACCAGCCAATTGGTCGATACCAGCATTTTCATCACCATTGCTTTTTACGGAACCATGCCCGCCAGCGCATTACTCGGGATGATTTTTACCCAATATCTGTTTAAATTACTGGTCGCTGCTGCGGATACACCACTGGTTTATTTATTGGTCAAAATATGCAGACGTGAAATGCAATCCGGCAAACAGATTTTCGGACACCAAAAACCGGAAGCTCTCCAATAGAGCTTCCGGTTTTTATAGTTACAATAAATTATGAGAGCAATTGCTTAAACTTTTGCGCGTGCTTTCTGTACGCGCTCTTTACTGCCCACTTTAACATCAGCAAGTACCATGTCCGCGACAATCGGCAAATGATCGGAAACCGATGTTTCAATAACTGCTGTCTGAACGACTTCCACCTCACTGTCAGAAAAAATATAATCAATGCGGGTCGCCGGCCAAAAAACTTCTTCCGTTTCGTTATTCACATAAGGAGAAGGATACGTATAGGCATCTCCTTTTTTCATTTTCAGGAATGCATCTTCAAAATGGCTTGTCAGTTTTTGCATGTGAATATTTGAAGAAGAAGCATTGAAATCACCTGCAATGATGCGCGGGAAACGGCTTTTCCCCGTAATCTCCAGAATTTCATCGATGCTGACGGCGAGTTCGCTATCCTTCAACGCCAAATGCGTATTGAAGACGCTTAAGTAATTGCCATCCACTTCAATGACGGTTTCCAAAATCCCTCGTTGCTCGTTATTGCCGAAAGGGCAATAGACCTGGGTCAACAAATGATTCTCTACGTACTTGATCGGGTATTTACTTAGCACCACATTGCCGTACTGCCGATTTGGCCGCTCTGAATCCTCAGGCACGAAATTCATATTGGCGCCATAAGCCGCATACATGCCCAGTCTTTGGCTCAGCCATTCCACCTGGTCAACAAATGAACTGCGGGCGGAAAAATAACGGTCAACCTCCTGCAAGGCGATAATTGTGGCACATGAATCCTCCACGACTTCAGCTGTCTTCTCCAAATCAACTATTCCATCCATCCCGAGACCATGAGCAATATTGAACGACATGACTTTTACAATCGGCGCCTTCTTTTTCTTCCCGTGCATGCAAACCTCTCCTTTTCGAATAAAACGAATCGTTGGCAGCTGCTTTAATTGGTTTCAGTATACCAAGATGAAAAAAAATTGCCATAACAAGGATGTAAATGATTGTTATGGATTTGTAAACGCGAAAAGTGAAAGTGCCTGTTCAGCTCTGACGGGCATAAGGCAGACCGGCGAAGTGGCGTTCTTTGCCGCACAGCCGGGTTGGCTTATGACCCGAAGAGCTAGGCACTTGCAACTGGACAACGCGAAAAGCGGAGGCGGCCGTTCAGCTCCGAAAGGTGTAAGACGCTCTGGCGAAGCGGCATGTTTTCAGCCGTACAGCCAGAGTGGCTTACATCCCGAGGAGTTGGCCGATGGAGCTGGACAACGCGAAAAGCGGAGGCGGATGAGCTTAAAACAAGACTTCTTGCAGCAATAAGTCCATCTTTGATTCAACCAACAGTCTATTTCTGTGGCTGATTTAAGCTTTATGCACGTTCCGGAAAATTTACGCACGCTTATTGGGATTTACGCACGTCCAGCAGAACTTGTGCACGCTTAAGAAATTTTATGCACGTTCAAAAAAATTTATGCACGTTCATTGAAATTGAAAGCCGGCACCTTCACCCACCATATATCTGGACATAAAAAACGGACAACCCGTTTTCGGAGTTGTCCGCAGTTAAAACTTCCCTCTGTTATTCCTGTGCCGTATAGACTTCAATCGCATCCCGCAGGAATTGTGCAGCTCCCGGCTTTACTTTGTCATAGTATGCGGCAAAGCGTTCATCTGCCACATACATCTCTGCAAGTCCCATGTGTGTATCCTTACTATAGGTCGGCCACGTAAAGCCCAGCCACCGGCGATGCAGATCAGCCGTCTGCTGCGCCGCTTCGCTCGATGGGTCGCCTGTTCTGAGGGCCTCTGCCAACTGGTCCAGCACCTGCTGCTCCATGTGTATAAACTCTTGGTATTTCTCTTCGCTCATGTTCAGCATTTTGGCGTTGGATCGGTCGACCAGGTCATCGCCGTATTTGCCGCGAATTTCGTCGCCATATTGCTTTTCGTTATCCTCCACCAACTGTTGCTTAAAGCCTTGGAATTTCTCTTTATCAGCCATGATGCTCTTCCCTTCTGCTGCGGAAATGGTTTTTTCCACATTATTTATCAAGAGGTCCAATTGCAGTCGTTTGGCGAGAAGTTTTTCCCGGTGCTCTTCTAAAGCTTGGGAGCCGTTGAAACCGGGACTATTGACGATGTTCTTTATTTGTTCCAAATCCAGTCCAAGTTCGCGGTAGAAAAGAATTTGCTGCAGCTTGTCCACTTCCTGCTGGCCATAGATCCGATACCCCGACGAGCTCTTTCTTGCCGGCTTCAAGAGCCCGATCTCATCATAATAACGCAATGTCCTTGTACTGATTCCAGCCAGGTTCCCTAGTTTTTGCACGGTGTATTCCATATCTCCACCTCCTGATAAACACACCATACACCTTGACGTTGCGTCAAGGTCAAGCGATCTAGTCAAGTTAATTGCTGTTCAGCAAACTCACGGTAAAGGGAGTGGGAAGCTGTCAGTTCCCGGTGTGTGCCAATTCCAGTCACACGCCCTTTTTCAATAAAGACGATTTTATCCGCATCCACAATCGTCGACAATCGATGGGCGATCACCAAAGTGGTCCGCCCTTCCATCAAGCGGCTTAACGCCTGCTGAACAATGCCTTCTGATTGGCTGTCCAAGCTTGCAGTCGCTTCGTCCATCATCAGGATTTTCGGATCGCGCAGAAAAGCCCTGGCAATCGCAATACGCTGACGCTGGCCACCTGACAATTTAACGCCGCGTTCTCCTACTTCCGTATCCAACCCATCGGCGAAGCCGCGGATAAAATCTTCCGCATAAGCCATACGCGCCACGCGCCAAAGCTCTTCGGTTGAAATTGTTTCCGGATCAGGCAAGCCATACGTCAAGTTTGCGCGAATGGTGCCGCCCATCATGGCACTTTCCTGTGAGACATAACCGATCTGATCACGCCAGGAAGCGATTGAAATTTCATTGATCGGGATATACCCAATCGAGATCTCACCGAATGACGGCTCATAAAATCGCTCAATCAGGCCGAATACCGTTGTTTTTCCGCCACCACTCGGTCCAGCAAATGCAATCATTTCGCCAGGCTGCGCTTCAAAACTTACATCTTCAAGGACTTGCTCCCCTTTTTCATAAGCGAAGCTCAATCCCCTTACTCTCAGCACCTTACCGGCAATATCCATGTCCGGCTTCTGTCGCTGTTCTTCCAAAGGCAGTTCCAAAATGCCGATGATGCGTTCTGTTGCGCCTTTGGCTTTTTGAAGCTCTGTAAAAAATCGGGCAAAAGTCGCCATCGGCACAATGATCTGGAATAGATACAATAGAAAAGCGACCAGCGATCCTGTGGACATTTCCCCATTCGCCACGCGGATCCCGCCATAGCCGATGATCGACACGATGACGACCATGACCACCAAGTACATCAGTGGAGCAATCAAAGCATAGATTTTCGCCTCTTTCATGCCCAGCGCAAACAATTTATGGATGCCTTGTACTCCTTTGGTTTCTTCCGTATCTTCAGCTGTCGAGGATTTCATCAGACGGATTTCCCCTAAGGTCTGTTGGACATGGCCCGTAAAATGCGCGGTTTCGTCCTGGAGATTCCGGGAAATCTTGGCCATTTGGCGTCCTAACGGGATCATCACCGCAATCGTCAGCGGCACCGCCAGCATCATGACCAGTGTCATCTTCCAGTCCAGAATGACCAAAATGATCACTGCGCCGATAATGGAAATGATGCCCGTGACAAAGGAAGGAAAATGGTCCGTAATCAGATTTCGGACAATGCCTGTATCATTGACAACCCGGCTCACGGTTTCACCGCTGGAATGCTGATCGAAATAGCTGACACGCAGCCGGATCAACTGAGCCCACATCCGTTCCCGCAAGCCCGCGACTACCCGCTGTCCCACCATGCTCAGCAAGTAGATCGAAACCCCATTGATGATGGCCTGCACGATAAAAGCAGCGCCGATTCCAGCAATCAACGGAACACTGAGCGAGTCGAGTGAAAAACCATCGACCAGGTTTTTCGTCAACAACGGGACCACCAGGCCGACGAGCGTCGTAATTAAACTGGCAAGCAACCCCACTGCAAGTGCGAGCTTCGGAATCTTCAGCGTCAATAACAGCGAAATGAACGGCTTCAGACCTGCATCTTTGTCTTTGTCTTGCTTCTTCATAATAAAAGCCCCTGTTCTTTGAGTCGCATCAAGCGAATTTTGCGTAAATGCATGTATCGGTCAAGCGCTTCCCGTCCACAGAGCGCTCGTCATTCTTCAGCGTCCCTTCCAGTACATAGCCGAGCTTCTCAGGAATGGCGCGGCTTTTTAGGTTTTCAGCATCGCATTGAATTTCAAGGCGATTGCATTTCAGTGTGGTGAAAGCCAGATCGGTCAATGCCGAAACAGCCTCTGCCATGTATCCTTTTCCGGTCGCTCTCGAATCCAGCCAATACCCGATTTCCATCTTCGGCACATCCCATTCAATGGCATGGAAGCCAGTAGAGCCGATAAAGTTTCCTGTCTCTTTATCAAAAACCAGATAACGAAGGGTTTCCCGTTTCAGGAAATTCAAATGCGACTCCAGTTGATTGATTTCCGTTTCCTCTGGAGACGGCTCCTCCTGCGCAAATCCGAGCCATGGCTTCAGGTCGCCGAGTGAAGCTTGAATCGCTGCATTCACTGCCTTTCCATCTCCAGGCATCGGCATTCGCAGCAGCAAACGCTCCGTTCTTATTTCTGTCGGCACTTCCGGCAAATTATTTGTCATCCAGCATTCTCCTTTACTCGTTTAACTCATTCCAACGGCCATATTCCCCTTTAAGGAGCGGCGACTATTTTCCGGTCACGCGGCAGCCACAGGCCGACCAAGCCGATAATCGGCAGGAAGGATACAACCACCATCGTTTCGTAGACACCGATGGCATCCATTAAAATACCGATGACGACAGCGCCGATAGCTCCCATACCAAAAGCCAGGCCAACGGTCAATCCAGCCATCGTGCCGATTTTGCTTGGCACGAGTTCCTGGGCATAGACGACCGTGACGGAAAAACTCAGCATAATGAAAAATCCGATTAATGCCAGGAAAATCAACACAGCGTAAAGCGGCAGGTACGGCAATAAAGCGGCAAGCGGAATCGGGACGATGATGGAAAGAAGAATAACGTTCTTCCGGCCAATTTTATCCGCCATTGGCCCTCCAAAGAAGGTACCGGCCGCTCCCACGCCAAGAAACAGGAACACATACAGTTGTCCTTGCTGAATCGTCAGACCATAAGATTCAATCAGATGAAAAATATAAAAGCTCGTCATATTGGTGACGTAGAAAGAACGGGCAAAAATAATGATCATCAGGAGAGCCAATGCGATACCCACTTGTTTTTTCGTCATTTCCGGCAGAGAAGACAATAATACTTTCTTCACTTTCTGAAGCTTTTCCTGCTCCAGCTGCTGCTTGTACCAGATGGAGATTTTCGTCAGGATAAAAATACCGAGCGCAGCGACAAACAGGAACAAAGCAGCGCCTATCTGGCCGAGCGGCACGAGGATGAAAGCACTGATCAGTGGAGCAAGCGCCTGGCCGGAGTTCCCCCCTACCTGGTAAATCGACTGGGATAAGCCTCGCTTGGACCCAGCCGCCATATAGGAGACACGTGAGCCTTCCGGATGGAAAACAGCAGAACCCAGACCCAGGAATATGACCGAAACGAGAATCATCCAATATTCAGGGGCAAACGCCAATCCTGCAATGCCGAAAAATGAGCTTGTCATGCCGAGCGGAAGTGCATAAGGCATCGGCTTTTTATCACTGATGAATCCCACAACCGGCTGCAGCAAAGATGCTACGATATTCAGCACAAAAGCGATCAAGCCCAACTGAGTGAACGTTAATCCGAGATCCGCTTCAAGTATCGGGAACATGGCCGGAATCACTGCCTGTAAAGAATCATTCAGCAAATGGCAGCCGCCAATCGCAAACATTACCGGATAAACTGGATTTCCGGCTAAAGAAGAAGAACTTATCGCTTTCGCCATGATGCTACCCCCATCCAAATCTGTAAATTACAATAGTTCCATTATAGAGGAGTTCGTCACCTTTCGTTAACCCCAAATAAAAACACCTGCAGAGAATCCTGCAGGTGTCTGGCGCATTATTTATGCAGCAGAAGTTTTCAGCTGCTGCCAATTTTCAAGCCGTTTATCTAACACGAAATTTCCGAATGGCAGGAAGGCCGAAGCAACGGCTCCGATGGAGAAACGGAACGGCCATCTGAAGATGAATGTCATGTAGACAGTCACTAAGATATAGACAGTGAACAGTGCTCCGTGAATCGGTCCGATCACGCTGACCGCCTCCGGAAATCCAACAAAGTATTTTAACGGCATTGCAACAAAAAGCAGGATCAATAACGAACCACCTTCAAGCAAGCCCATGAAACGAAATGTTCCCAATGCATTCTTAAACATCCACTATCCCTCACAATCTGCTTCCATTATAGAATCACAGCAGATTGCTGTACAGGGATTTGCGGAAGAAATGAAGCAGCATTTGGCTCCCTCTGCAATTTTTCGTCACAAACGCCGATCCAACATTTACTCCTCAGCCCAATTTTACGAAAAGAACTTTCAGGTAATCGCCTTCTTTAAATTCCTTTTGTACGCGAAAATCGCTCGGCAACGTGAATTCCTCAACAATGTTGTATTTTCTGCCAAGATCTTTAAAGGCTTTATCGATAAACCCTTTAAACTTTTTCATTCCAAAAGAGGCACTGTTGGTCGAAGCGATAATGACGCCATTTTTTTCCGTAATGGCAATCGCTTCTTTCATCAGATTTGTATAGTCCTTGGAAGTGCTGAAAGTATATTTTTTCGAACGCGCAAAACTTGGCGGATCCAAAATGACCACGTCGAACTTCAATTCTTTCCGCTTGGCGTATTTAAAATAATTGAAGACGTCCATGACCAGGATATCCTGGGTCTCGAAATCGATGCCATTGACGCTGAATTGCTCGATCGTCTTACTGGAGCTTCTTTTCGCCAGATCGACACTCGTCGTCTTCACCGCTCCACCAAGTGCTGCCGCTACTGAAAAAGCACCTGTATACGAGAAGGTATTGAGTACGGTTTTGCCTTTGGCATACTTCTGTTTAATGGCATTACGGACATCCCGCTGATCCAGGAAGATCCCCGTCATTGCCCCGTCGTTCAAGTAAACAGCAAAATTCACACCGTTTTCTTTGACGATCAATGGGAATTCACCGCGCTCGCCTGTAACGAAATCGTCTTCTTCAATATACTGCCCTTTTGTATCAAAGCGCTTTTTCTGGTAGACGCCTTTGCATTCAGCAACATTCTGAAGCGCCGCAATCACCTGGTCTTTAAAAGTATACATCCCTTCACTGTACCAGCTGAGCAGATAGAAGCCGTCGTAATAGTCGATGATCAATCCTCCGAAACCATCGCCTTCCCCGTTAAAGACGCGGAACGCCGTCGTTTCCGGATTGCTGAAAAACGATTTTCTATTGGCAATAGCTGTTGCCAGCTTGCGCTCAATAAAAGCCTGATCGATGGCTTCCTGTTCATCGCGCGTCAAAATCCAGCCAAAGCCTTTATTTTGCTGGCCATAATAGCCTTTCGCGAGGAACCGTCCCTGCTTGTCTGTCAGCTTCAGGATGCTGCCTTCAGTTTGCAGAACCTCCGGATTGTCCAATGCCTCTTTGGTGATCAACGGGTAGCCCTTGGCATATTCCGCCTTGAATTTATCTGTTATTTTAATTGAAATTTCCGATTTCATCATTTCTCATCCTATCTGTAAAACACCATTATGCTTTATAATTAGTGTATACGATAGCTGTCCTTATTCCCACCCTGGCCATGTGAATTTTCCAAGACTGCCCATAGGAGGAATCGCCATGAAGCAGAAGTTCCATGTCTACAACATTCTCTTGACGACCGGAGAATACCTGGAGAATATTCGTATTGAAGGGCCTTTGGAAGACCATTTCTCCGGTGTCGCGGTAAGTCTGTTCCCTGTCAAGGATATGGAAGGAAAAACGATTGTCCTGAGCATTTTTCATATCGTCAAAGCGGATTTGATTAAAGTGGAGGAATAAATCCTTTATCTGCAAAAAAAAGCGCTTCGCATGCGATCTGCGAAACGCTTTTTCAATGCTTACGAAATAAACTTTTCAGCTTTTCCATTTAGTGTCCAGGCTCCAACGCCCAGCTTCTAGGGTCATAAGCCACTCTGGCTGGGCGGCTGAAAAAACGCCGCTTCGCCAGCGCGTCTTATGCCCGTCGAGGGCCCGCAGGATGCGGGTCAGCTAACCGGTGCGATAGGAAGTCGCGTTTTTAGGTTAGCATCTGCTGCAGGGCGCTTGCGCTTTTCCTACTCCTGGATCCATTCCCAGGCTTCATTCATTTCATCCATTTGGAAATGCTTGACTTCAAGTTTCGGCAGCAGGCTTTCCATTTCCGCCAACTGCTCCTTCAAGTGAGTGGAGCTGATGACGGCGAATTTATGGAATTGGTTCCATGCGTCCATATTCACCTGCATGCTTTCTCCAAGACCCGTAAAAACAGTGTCTTCAACGCCATTGATCACTGCATAAATATTGAACTTACCTTTGTCTTCAAACTTCTCCTGAATAATCTTATCAATCTTCAAGGCATCTTCACGCGTTGCTGTTCCTTCGAATTCAATCGCAATGGTTTCTGTGTCTTTACTCGGCACAAATGATAGCATATGTCCCCTCCTCCGGTTCGTTGTCTAGACTGCTCATTCTTTAATCCAGCTCCAGGCCTGCTCCATTTCATCCATACTGAAATGTTTGGCTTTGATGCCCGGGAGAAAATCACTGATAGTGGTCATCGTTTCAAGCCAGTTCTTTTCACTGACGACAGCTAACTTATTGTATTGGCTCCAACGCTTCATATCGATTTTGGCCTCTTCCATAAGTGCTTTGGCTGTCGGCATCTTCACTTCCCGCATGATGGCATAGGCATTAAACGGCTGATCTTTTGAAAAGTTCTCTTCAATCGATTGCTCCAGCTTTTGCAGGTCTTCTTTTGTCACCGTCCCACTCACTTCAAAAGCGAGGGTCTGTGAATCCTGACTCGGAATAAATGACAGCATTTCTATTCCTCCTCATCCATTATAGGTCTGATGTTACTTTTCCTATTCCCTATTTGGCAGCCAGCAAACGGCAGCCCATAGACATATCGATGCTATTCACTGATATATTGCATAAAATATTTCATTGGTAGTCTGAATTGGTGTATAATGGGACAAACAACATCCTCACACTTAGCGGGAACTTTTCAATCGTGGTTCCTCGGAGCTTTATAAAAAAAGCAGTAAAAAAGGAGAGCTTTCAATGCCTATTCCAGTCGATCATTCGAAACCTGTTCGTGTCTCAGCAAAAGAAAGCGCTTATCTTCAATTGCAGCAATGGATTATTGACGGCACTCTGCAGCCAGAAGAAAAGTTAATCGATACGGAACTGGCGCAAGCTTTAAGCTTAAGCAGAACCCCTATCCGTGAAGCACTTCAATTATTGGAAGTTCAAGGATTTGTCGAGATGTTTCCTGGCAAAGCCACTCGTGTCACGAATATAAAAAAAGATGACCTTAAGAATCTTCTGCCGCCTCTTGCTGTTCTGCAGGCACTTGCAGCCGAGCTGGCCATTCCCAATCTCGATGATCAGACGTTCCAATTAATGCATGAAACCAATGAGCGGTTCATCAAAGCGATTGATAGCCAGGACGGTTTTTCAGCTTTAAAAATTGATCAGGAGTTCCATCAGATCATCGTTGATGCTGCAAATAATTCTTATATCCATTCAATGCTCGGCAGCCTTCAATCCCATGTCAGAAGACAATTTTTCCATCATTCACTGATGTTGACCAAAAGCTCCTACGACGAGCATGTCCAGATCATTCAAACGCTGAAGGAAAGAGATCCGGAAAAAGTGTCACAGATCATGAAATCCAATTGGGTACGCACCATAGAAGAGCTTACGGCTGTATAAGTGTTTAAACAATTGAAAAAGCTGTATCAAAAGCGAGGGGGCTTTTGATACAGCTTTTTATTTTGCAGCTGATCCGGTTTTCCGGACCAGCCATTGTTGCCGATGATTAAGCGTTGTGTTGAGCCGTTTGGACCTTCACATGTTTCTTGCTGCGGGCAATGACAGTCGTAATTGCAATGACGATCAATGCAGGCAAGAGCCATCCAAGACCGTTGTTGTAGAGCGGCAAGGAAGCTGTATAAAAATCGACAATTGCCTGCAGCCAAGTCGGATTAGCGACACCCAGCGAAGAAGTCAAGGTCTTCAATCCGTCGATGATGCTGATGAAGAACGTAACTACGATTGTCGATACGTAAACCAACTGAGCGTGTCTGAACAATGGCGACAAGAAAGCCAAAATGATCAGCACGATCGCCAATGGGTAAAGGAACATCAGGACAGGAATCGAATACGTAATGATATTCGAAAGGCCGGCATTGGTGACAACCAGCGAAAAGACAGAGAAAATGACCACATAAGTCTTGTAACTGATTTTCGGCGTCAGTTTATGGAAAAATTCAGCATTGGCGACTGTTAAGCCGATTGCAGTTGTTAAACAAGCCAAGATGATGATGACCGCCAATAAAGTGGCACCGAAAGTTCCAAAGTAATGATTAGAAGCTCCACTTAAAACAGGTCCGCCTGTATCCAAAAGACCCAAAGTCCCTGTACTTGTCGATCCCAGTAAAGCAATCCCCGTATAGACGATTGCTAAAATCGCCGCTGCCACCACTCCACTTTTCAATGTAGCAGTCAAGACGCCTTTAGGTGAAGTCACACCCAGTTTGCGGACAGCTGAAATGACAATAATTCCGAAAACCAATGAAGCGAGTGCATCCATCGTGTTATAACCTTCCGTGAAGCCGGTGAAGAACGCATCGCTTGCGTAAGCCGGCTGCGGCGCTTCCTTCTGGCCCATCGGATTTACAAAAGCTGTAACCAATAAAGCTCCCAACGTAAGAAGAATTGCCGGTGAAAGAACCTTGCCGATACTGTCCACCATTTTTGATGGGTTCAGTGAGACAACCAAAGACACGGCAAAGAAGATAAGAGAGAATACAAGAAGGCCGATTACGGCATTCCCTTCTCCAACAAATGGTGCAATCCCCACTTCATATGAAACTGCGCCTGTTCTTGGCAATGCGAAGAAGGGTCCGATTGTCAAATACAGCATGGCTGTAAAGATCAGTCCATATACCGGATGTACGCGGCTCGATAAATCCTGCAAGTCGTTGCTTTTCGAATAACCGATTGCCAATATTCCAAGCAAAGGCAAACCGACACCGGTAATCAGGAATCCGAATATCGCTATCCAGACATTCGTTCCTGCGTATTGCCCTAGCTGAGCGGGGAAAATTAAGTTTCCTGCTCCAAAGAACAATGCAAACAACATCATCCCTACTATTGCATACGATTTAAATGACAACTTACTATCCATTTCCATTTCCTCCTAAATTTAAAGCCGGTGGCTTGAATCGTCTTATCCATAATCTTGAAATAATACATTTTCGTTTTAAAAAATGTATGCGATATATTGCATAAAGTAATAATACAACAAATCGTTTAAAAAGCAAGCTTTATAATTCAAAGTTTTCTTAAATTCTGTCTATTTCGGGAATCGGAATTTTAACGTCGTTTTTTCAATATAGTATATATGCTTGCCATTGCATAAAAAAACACACAGGAGCGATTCTTCCTGTGCGGTGTACAATGATTATTTGGATAATTGAGACGGATATAAGGTCATACCGCCGTCTACAAATAATGTGGTTCCGGTGACATAAGCGGCTTCTTCAGAAGCCAGCCAGGCAGCGGCTGCAGCAATATATTCAGGCTTCCCTACTTTTTTCATCGGGATTTTCTGCAGCGTCTTTTCCTTTTCTTCCGCGTCCTGTTTGTCTGTCGGGTTGCCAGGAGTAGTAATGGTTCCAGGCGCAATGCCATTAATCCGTATACCCAGTTCTGCATATTCCAGCGCCAAAGTTTCTGTCAGCATTTTCAAGCCGCCTTTTGTGACACCGTAGTGAACATTCTCCACTTTCGGAATGATTTGATGGACACTCGAAATATTGATGATGCTGCCTTTTACTTTATTGGCCTTCATCCAGCTCAATGCTTCCCTGCTGGCAATAAATGCACCTGTCAAATTGACATCCAGCACACGCTGCCAATTTTCCAATGTCAGTTCGTCGGAAGGAGCTGGTTCACTGAATCCCGCATTGTTCACCAATACATCCACGGAACCAAAATGATCGAGTGCCGTTTGAATCAGCTTTTTAACACCTTCTTCTGTCGAAACGTCCGCTAGTACCGTTGCCGCTTTTCCACCCTGCGCTTCTATTGCTGCAGCCGCTTCTTGTGCACCTTCAGAATCTGTCAGATAATTCACTACGACATTCATCTTCTCTTTGCCGAAACGCTCGGCGATGCCTTTGCCGATCCCTTTTGAAGAACCTGTCACAATCGCTGTCTTGCCTGCCAATTCCGGATACATACCACCACTCCCTTTTGTCTTTAATACCTAAGAGCCGCAACGGATTTACTGACTGAAATCCGCTCCAAATCATAGCCTTTGCTCCTTACGTAATGTTCAATTCCACTTTTGGCGATATCGATATTGTTCTTGGGGCCTATTGTTATATGGCTGATCGGCAGCTTCTCTTTAAACTCCACTTCTATATAAGGAATGATCACGCCGTTCCGGGCCCGAAATTTCACTTGTTCTCCAACTTCTTTCCTGTCGATGATGGCAATTCGGTACTCCTCTTCACTTTTAAAGGTGGCATCCTTAAAAAAGATTGCGCATGAGGCGATCATTGAAAAGAAATGATCCGCCAAGACTGCTGTCACTTGTTCCGCTTGATAATCACTGACAAGCTCAAAGCTTTTCAACAGCAGTTCCCGTAAGATGGTTTCCTGTTCTTGCCTGCTATAGACAACAAGTCCGTGCAGCGCCCCGGTATACAGCTGGTGTTGATTGATCTTCCCCAGAAGCTCGTCCGCCGAGAATCCGATATTATAGCCATCTCCTTTTGCATAGTTATACCAAAGAGCCAGCGAATCTTCTGTTTGTGACATTGAAAAGATATAGACATCAAAACCGCTTCCTGCAATTTTCTTCATAAAATCATCTAAGGTCAGATGCAATTGTCCGACGAACAGCGCCCATAAAGCTCCTTGGTCCGGAACTTCCACCTTTGCCAGCACATTTTTTAGAATACCTGAAAAATAGATCAGTTCACTGGAGTCGTTCAGAAAAGTCCCTTTGCTCATCCATAAACGGTTGGTCTCGATCATGCCCATCAAACTGTTCAAGCTTGTATTATGATATAAGCTATTTTCAGTTCCCTGGACTTTTTTTATCCGAGTATTAAAGCCATTTACCGCATGCTGCTCCAATTGTTTCGCTAAATTTCCCTCACTTTTCATAGAGCTGCGCCCCTCTTCACCACTAGAATCCAGTAGGCTTCCATCCTTTTGCACCTCCGCTGCTGATTCAAGCTTTTTCCTACTCTATACCCCCTTGCCAAAAATCAAAAAGGGATGGCTGGAATTTTTCTGTCATTCAACGAGAAGCGGAAGCGGACTGGAATCCGTTCTCGCTTTTCGAATGAAATGCTGTAAAATAACTAATTATGGAAACATTTAGACTTTCATCTCATAACTAATCGGAAGGTGGCGTTCCCTTTGAAAATCATTAGCATCATTCTTCAGCTTCTCGCCATCACCGGCTTTTATTTGATCGGAGAAGCAGTACAGGACTTTTTCAATATTCCGTTGCCAGGAAGCATCATCGGTTTCCTTTTGTTGTTTGCTGCACTTATGCTGAAAATCTATCCACTCCAATGGATCGATTCCGGAGCGCATTTCCTGCTGGCATTCCTTTCCCTTTACTTTATCCCGGCTACCGTTGGCGTTGTTGAATACGGGGAGTTGTTTTCAGGGAAAGGCATGCTGCTGATTCCGATCGTGATAATCAGCACATTTCTCACAATGGCGGCTGCGGGGTGGGTCAGCCAATATGCCGCGAAAGCAAGTCCCGAACGAAAGGAGCGATCCTGATTATGGAATTCAATCTGCTGGCCGCTTTTTTCGCAGTTCTGACCGTTGCGATTTACTTGCTGACCAACTCCTTGTATCTAAAATACAGAAAGACCTTACTGAATCCGGTACTTGCTTCTACAGCGATCATCGCCGTCATTTTAGTAGTGGGAAACATTCCTTACGATACATATATGATGGGCGGAAGCTGGATCGGCACACTCCTCGGCCCTGCAGTTGTCGCCTTGGCCGTACCGCTCTATAAACAAAGGAATTTGCTTTTCACTAACCTGCTGCCCATTGTTTCAGGTATTGCGACAGGCGTAGTTGTTGGGATGGCAAGCGGAATCCTGTTTACTCAGCTGTTCCGCTTTTCAGAAGAGCTGATTCTGACAGTATTGCCGAAGTCACTGACGACTCCAGTCGCCATGCAGGTTGCCGGCAACCTTGGCGGTATCCCTTCACTAGCTGCGGTTTTCGTTATGGTGGCGGGATTCACTGGCTATATCGTCGGGCCCGCCCTGCTGGACTGGCTGCATATTGACTCGGCGATCGGCCGCGGCATCGGCCTTGGTACTTCGGCACATGGCATGGGAACTGCAAAAGCATTTGAATATGGCCAACAGGAAGCCTCGATGAGCTCGGTTGCGATGACCTTGAGTGCAGTATTCGGCGCTTTATTAGGCCCGGTAGCTGCTTGGCTGCTGCTTTTGTAAAACCTAAAAGAGCCCTCTTTCCAAACTGGAAAGCGGGCTCTTTTCATCGTGTTCAAACCTATCATCTTCCAATATCCCGGCGATTGAATCCAACGAAGCCAATTACTGTCAGAATTATTGCCACTACTGTCAGCATGAGCGCGTTGAGATAATTCATTTCTTCAATCGGTATTTCAGACACATAGCCGAAAGGCGTCAATTTCCCTACCCATTCCGGAAACTGGAACAGGCCGCCCAAGTAAATGACGAAAAATGAGAAAGCCAGATACAGCCACATGGCACTGGCCAGATTCGGAGCCCAGCCAAGAAGCACCACCGCCAAGCCGATCATGGCAAGCATCGCAGGCAAGTAAGCCATTGCGGAGCCATAGTACATGCCCAGCGACAGCTGCTCATCCATCATGGCATTCCCCACCAATCCAAGGCCAAGCGCCGCTAAAGACAGCATGATGAATCCGGTCGAAATAGACATCACAAGGTAACTGCCCATGACGTGGTTTCTGGAAACCGATCGGCTTACGACATGTTCAAGCCGATCGCTTTTTTCCTCAGTCTTCAGTTTAAGAACAGCCAACAACACAGGAATGGTCCCTAAAATAGCCATGACAGCCATCAGCACCGGAATAAATTGTTCTGTCAGTGAAAATCCTTCTGCTTGAACAATCATTTGCTGCATCAGGTCAATGTCTTCAAAAAACAACTCCAGGTCTCCAAGAACCGAACCATACGAAGCACCGATCAGCAGCAATCCCACTGCCCAGGCGATCAGTCCGGTCCGCTGTAGCCGGAAGACAAGTCCGAATGGGCTTAACAGTGACCTGGAGGCATTTGCCTTTCCAGCCCGTGAAGGCAGAAAACCAGAGCCGAGATCGCGAATGGAATTGAGATACAAAGCCAATGCCATCAACAGCACTGCTCCCGCCACCGTCAACAAAATCGGCCACCAATAATTATTCACATAAGCTTCAGACCGCAAAATCCAGCCAAGCGGTGAAAACCAGGACAAGGTTTCGTTTGTCACGTCCCCGATAGCCCGGATCATATAGGCCAGCAGCAAAACGGTGATTGACAGGCCAAGCGCAGTTCTGGCATTTGGCGACAGCTGTGCACAGACAGCCGCAATGCCGGCAAAGACCATTCCGGTGGCCCCCAAAGCAGCACCGTACACAAGCGACCCCTCCAGATCCACACTGTCAATGCCTAAAGCGGTTAAGGAAAAAGCAGTTAACAGCGCCAGAACAATATTGGCGCCAGTCAATACCAGCAAAATCGACAGGAGATTCGACAAGCGCCCTACAGGCAAAGAACGGACCATTTCAATGCGCCCATCTTCTTCGTCTGTCCGCGTATGGCGGGTCACCAGCAAAATGCTCATCAAGCCGACCACCACTGCAGTCATCAACAGCATCTCGTGGGCTGTCATGGCTCCGACCGTATAATTATCGAGCCCATAACCTGGCCCCACCATTGCAGTCATGGCTGGATTTCGCATCGTTTCAGCCATCGCCTGCCGCTCTTCTTGGTTCTGATACAGTCCAACAAAAGCTAAAGTGATGATTGCGGAAACAGCTGCAAATGACACCAGCCAGATGGGCAGGCGCAGACGGTCGCGACGCAAGACAAAACGAATCAGCGTTCCGGTGCCATCAAAAAGATGTCTGGTCATTACGATTCGCCTCCTGCTCCTGATTCCACCGCTTTGCCGGTTCCCTCATAATGGCGCATGAACAGCTCTTCCAGAGTTGGCGGCGAGCTTTCGATGCGGCTCACGCCAAAGCGGCTGATATAGCGGATGACATGATCCACTTCGCTTGTTTCGACCTGAAAGGACAGGGCCGAACCTTTCTGCTGGATGCCACTGACTCCTTTGAGTTCTTCCAGACCGGCAATCGGCTCTTTGGTTTCGACCAGCAGAATCGTTCCCGTCAAATGCCGAAGTTCTTTCAGCGTGCCAGTTTCAATGATTTTCCCTTCGCGGATAATCGCCACTTTGTCACAGAGCTTTTCAACTTCCGACAAGATGTGGCTGGATAACAAAATACTTTTCCCTTGTTTTTTCGCTTCCGTCGCATATTCCTGGAAAACCCGTTCCATAAGGGGATCGAGTCCAGAAGTCGGCTCGTCCAGGACATACAGATCCACATCGGACGAGAATGCTGCAATTAAAGCCACTTTCTGTCGATTCCCTTTGGAATAGGTACGGCATTTCTTTGTCGGATCCAAATCGAATTTCTGGATCAATTCCTGCCGCCGGTCCAAATTATTACCCCCACGCAATTTAACGAACAGATCAATGACTTCTCCTCCTGTAAGGTTTGGCCATAGATTGATATCCCCCGGCACATAAGCCACTCGTTTGTGGATTTCCACGGCGTCTTTCCAGGAATCCTTTCCGAAAATTTCAGCACGGCCGTCAGTAGCTTTCAAAATACCGAGAAGAACACGCAGCGTCGTTGACTTTCCTGCTCCGTTCGGTCCGATGAAGCCGTAGATCTCCCCTTCACCCACTTCAATGTTCACTCCGTCCAAAGCCGCAAAATCCCCAAACTTCTTCGTCAGATCGATCGTTCTCAAAACTGTCATGGCTAACCCTCCTCAATTCGTATAGAAACTTTTCTTCAAAATATCGAGGTATTCATAAAATTCATCCCAGTACGGTTCGAAATCCAGTTCGGTCATCTTTTTCCCCTGTAGCCTTTGCAGGAGATCCCGCTGATAGCCATCAACTCCCCAACGGATTAAATTGAACGCCTTGTCCACGTCCACGTCTTTTCTAAAAAGCTTTTTATCGATGCCTTCGTACAGCAATGCATATCCCTGCTGTTGCAATTGTTCATAGCGCTTCTGCAGATGTGGAGGCAGATCCAGATCTTTCGTCAGCATGAAGGTCCCCATAAAGTTGAAGACCTGCTCGTTTTCCAGCTGCGCTTTCATTTTTATTTGAGCCGCTCCTTTCAGCCGCTTGATAAAATCGGTTTCATTGATATCCACTAAGCTCAAGTACTCGTCGATGATGAAATTCAAACTGTATTCAATGAGGTATTCATATAAGTCTTTTTTATTTTTAAAGTAGTAGAACAGCATCCCTTTCCCAATACCCGCCTGTTTGACGATGCGATTGGTCGAAGCTTTCACATAACCATTTTCAGCAAATTCCATCAATGCCGATTCAAGGATTTTCTGCTGCTTTTGAGGATCGAGGTTCTCGAATTTCTCCATATCCATGCCCTCTTTCTAAAATTTAGACCAATGTGGTCGACTACAGAATACACCTTTCGACCACACGGGTCAACACATTTGTCTAAAAAATCTGATTTCTTAATTTGCAAATTAAACCGTTGCTCCCGCTCTCATAGAATGCTATCTTTTAGGTGCAATCATATTAGAGGAGGAAGACTCATTGAAAACATTATTTTCCCGTAAAAATGCTGCAGCAGTTGCCGGTCTGATGACTTTATTGCTCGTGGGCGCCTGTGGAAACAACGACGATACAACTTCTGAAGAAACAACAACCGCCTGGGATGAAATCCAGAAAGAAGGGAGTCTGACTGTCGCGACATCAGGTACCTTGTACCCTACCTCCTACCGCGAAGAAGGATCGGACGAATTGACCGGCTTCGAAGTTGAAGTGGTTCGCGCAATCGGGGAGCGCCTTGAATTGGAAGTCGAATTCACGGAGCTTGGATTTGATGAAATGCTGACGTCCGTCCAAACTGGCCAAGTGGACATTGCGGCCAACGATATTGAAATTACGGAAGACCGCCAGGATAACTTCATCTTCTCTACACCGTTCAAATATTCTTACGGCACGGCAATCGTCCGTTCAGATGACTTGTCCGGCATCGAGACACTGGAGGACCTGGAAGGCAAAAAAGCCGCTGGTGCTTCGACTTCCGTCTATATGGAGACCGCACGTGAATATGGCGCTGAAGAAGTGGTCTACGACAATGCCACCAATGAAACCTATTTGCGTGATGTTGCCATCGGCCGAACGGATGTCATCTTGAACGATTATTACCTGCAGACATTAGCGATTGCTGCATTTCCGGAACTGGAGATCACTATCCATCCGGATTTGAAGTACAGCCCATCCGAGGTTGGCGTAGTCATGAATGAGAGCAATGAAGAACTTGCTGAGAACGTTAATCGCGTAATCGAAGAAATGCTGGAAGATGGCACGATCGCCGAAATTTCAGCAGAGTTCTTTAACGGCGCTGACGTGACAGAACAAGTTGATATTGAAGAATAATTGATGAAAGAAGCGGCTCTTGATGGAG
Organism: uncultured Planococcus sp.; assembly: GCF_947501725.1. NCBI lineage: Bacteria > Bacillati > Bacillota > Bacilli > Caryophanales > Caryophanaceae > Planococcus > uncultured Planococcus sp. Next base: position 158,506 of record NZ_CANMXD010000006.1, read on the forward strand.
CGGCTTCTTTTTCTTTTGCTGGGTGGCTATGAATCTTCCAATTAATTGGAGATACTTTCAATCGACAGGAAAGCTGCACCTTCCCCTTCTTTCCCTGTTCTCCCAAAAGCTTTATACTGAATGGAATAAGCAAGAATAGTCTGTAAATGGAGATGAGTAGATGGACCCTTCTTTTTCACCGCTCGGTGATCAGGCAATTGTCATTGAACTCGGCAATGACATCAATGAACAGACAGGACAGCTGGTCAGAAAAGTATCGGCTCTGCTGGAAAGCCGACAGCCGGAATGGATGATTGAATTTATTCCTGCATTCGTGACCGTTACAGTCTTCTTTAATCCTGGCGTGGCTCTATACGAGGATGTCCGAATGGAACTGGCGGAACTATTGACACATCTCGGCGATGATCTGGCTGTCGAGTCCAGAACCGTTGAAATCCCCGTCTGTTATGGCGGTGATTTCGGCCCTGATCTGGACTTCGTGGCGCAGCACAATGGGCTGACTCGACGCGAAGTCATCGACATCCATACCGCAGGCACTTATTCGGTCAACATGATCGGTTTCGCCCCCGGTTTTCCTTTTCTCAGAGGAATGTCCGAGCGAATTTCAGCACCAAGGCGCGATTCGCCGCGTCTCCGCATTCCCGAACGGACAGTAGGCATTGCGGGCATGCAGACCGGCGTCTATCCGATTGAAACGCCGGGCGGCTGGCAATTGATCGGGAGAACGCCGCTTCGCCTGTTCCGGCCTGAAAACGAAATCCCCAGCCTGCTTCGGGCAGGAGACAAAGTTATTTTTCGGGAAATCTCAGAAGAAGACTATCATTCATGGGAGGAAAATCCAGATGCTGAAAATCCGTAAAAGCGGCATGCAGACCACTGTACAGGATCTGGGTCGGACCGGCTTCCAGAAATATGGCGTTATTGCCAGCGGCGCTATGGATCCTATTGCACACCGGCTGGCCAATCTATTGGTCGGCAATGAGGAACAGGCTGCCACGCTTGAAATCACCTTGGTGGGGCCGGTGATCGAATTCGCCGAAGATGCCATCATCGCTTTATGCGGCGGAGACTTGGATCCTAAAGTAGATGGAGTGGCCATAAAGATGTGGAGGATGCTCACCGTAGCCAAAGGCAGCACCCTGACGTTTGGTGAGCCACGAATAGGCGCCCGCTGTTACTTGGCAATAGCCGGCGGCATCGATGTTCCGCTAATGATGGGCAGCAGATCCACCTATCTGCGTGCTGGAATTGGTGGTTTTCAAGGGCGCGCGCTGGAAAAAGGAGACTTGCTTGCAGTTGGCCAAATGATACCGCAGCAGCAAAAAGCATTACAACAGAACACCGAAAACGAGTTTGATTGGCTCGTGCCCCCTGTCCGTTATTTTGATGAACCGGTGATTCGCATGATGTCGGGACGGCAATTCGATTTATTCGATGCAGACAGCAAAAAGCGGATTTTCAATGAAGCTTTTGCAGTTTCTTCCAACTCAGACCGCATGGGCTACCGGTTGGAAGGTCCTCGCCTAGCACTCGAAACCCCTGCGGAACTGATTTCGGAAGCGGTGGCTTTCGGCTCTATCCAAGTACCAGCAGACGGCAATCCGATTGTATTGCTGGCAGACCGCCAAACGACAGGAGGCTATCCAAAAATCGGACAGGCCGCTTCTGTCGATTTGCCGCTCATCAGCCAATTAAAGCCTGGCCAGCAACTGCGATTCAGGGAGATTTCCCTGGCCGATGCCCAACAGCGATTGGTTGAGCAGGAACAATCAATCCGGGAATTGAAAGCCGCCATCCAATTAAAATGGGAGGAATGGACATGATCAATAAAGTGGATTTGAATTGCGATATGGGAGAAAGTTTCGGAGCCTACCGGATGGGCAATGATGAAGAAATACTCGATTACATAACATCAGCGAATATCGCCTGCGGCTTCCACGCCGGCGATCCGTCGACGATGCGAAAAACGGTTCAACTGGCTCTCGACAAGAACGTCGGGATCGGTGCCCATCCCGGTTTGCAGGACCTGGTTGGCTTTGGCCGCCGGAACATTGCCTTGTCGCCTCAGGAAGCCTACGACTTGACCGTGTATCAGATTGGTGCCTTGTCGGGCTTTGTCAAAGCCGAAGGCGGACAGCTGCAGCATGTCAAAGCGCATGGCGCCTTATACAATATGGCGGTTAAAGATGCCGCCCTGTCGGAAGCCATTGCGGAAGCTGTCTACAAAATCGATCCGGAGCTGGTGCTGTTCGGATTGTCCGGCAGTGAAATCATCAAAGCCGGAGAGAAAATAGGACTGCGGACGGCCAATGAAGTGTTTTCCGACCGAACTTATCAAAGGGATGGGTCGTTGACACCACGGACCCAAAGCAACGCCTTGATCACCGATTCCCAGATTGCCATCAATCAAGTCATCCGGATGGTCAAGGAAAACAAAGTGGCGACCGTTGAACAGACCGATACTGAGCTACAGGCGGATACCATCTGCATTCACGGTGACGGTATCCACGCACTGGATTTTGCCATCCGGATTTCAAAGTCCTTGAAAGAGGCTGGGATCGACATCGCAAAAGTAGGCGAATTCGTTTAATCCCGTAAATATCAGGCTTTGTTAAGCGTCTTGCCCGCAGCAAAAAACCAGTAAAGCCCGAATTGGCCTTACTGGTTTTTGACTGTCTATTTTATGAAGAAGAACTGCCCGACTCTACAAGCTCACGTGATGCCGATACTCGATCGTCCTGCAGCCAACAAGCTACTGAATGGCCTGTTTCGTTCACTGTATCGCGCGGTGTATAGGTGTGGCATACCGCCATCGTATGTGGACAACGTGCAGCAAATGCACAGCCTTCTCCAAGCGTTGCCAGATTGGGCGGCGAGCCGGCGATCGGCATAAGCGGCTGCGAGCGGTCTTCATTGAGCTTCGGCATGGATTGCAGCAGCCCCAATGTATAGGGATGCTGCGGATTGTAAAAGATTTCATCCAGCGTTCCCTGCTCCACAATTTTGCCCCCGTACATGACAGCGACCCGATCGGCCATATTGGCGACCACGCCCAAATCATGGGTAATCAAAATGATGGCAGTTTCCGTTTTCTTTTGCAGATCCTTCATCAAATCCAGAATCTGCGCCTGGATGGTGACATCAAGTGCAGTTGTCGGTTCGTCCGCAATCAGCACTTTCGGATTGCAGGCAAGCGCCAATGCGATGACGACGCGCTGCCTCATACCACCTGAAAATTGATGCGGGTAGTTGTCGAGCCGGCTTTCCGCTTGCGGAATTCCGACCAGCTTGAGCATTTCCAGCGCCCGCTCACGCGCCTGCGTTTTTGTCAGCTGCTCATGGCGTTGAACGCCTTCCATGATCTGTTTGCCGACTTTCATCGTCGGATTCAGCGAAGTCATCGGATCTTGAAAAACCATCGAAATTTCAGAGCCACGCAAATCGGTGATTTGCCGTTTGGACATCTTCAACAAACTTTTGCCGTTATAGACAATGTCGCCTTTGGTCACTTCGGTAGTGGCTGCCGGCAACAGTTGCATGATGGATTTTGCGGTGACTGACTTGCCCGAACCGGATTCGCCGACAATCGCCAGCGTTTCCCCTTTTTTCAATTCAAAGTTTACGCCCCGCACAGCTGTCAGTTTACCGGTTTGGGTTTTAAATGCCACATGCAGGTTATCGACTGTCAGAATAGTATTGCTCATGGTGAACCCTCCCCTATTTTCTCATTTTCGGATCTAACGCATCACGCAGACCGTCGCCAAGCAAGTTGAAAGAAATCATGATGATGCTGATGACCAAGGCAGGGAAAATCAATTTATACGGGAAATACCGCATTGATTTGTAGCCGTCTTCAATCAATACACCAAGCGATGCCAAAGGCGCCTGCAGCCCGAGGCCGATAAAGCTCAGGAACGCTTCAAAGAAAATAGCGGTTGGAATCGTGAACATGACTGTTACGATGATCGGACCCATGACATTCGGCAGAAGATGTTTTGAAATCAGCCGTGGATTCGAGGCACCAAGCGTCCGTGACGCCAGTACAAATTCCTGGCCCTTCAGCTGCAGCACCTGACCGCGAACCACACGTGCCATGCCGACCCAGCCGGTGATGACCATCGCAAGAATAATAGAGGTAATGCCCGGCTCCAGGACTAGGATGAAGAGGATGATGACAATCAAGTTCGGAATCCCCATCAGGATTTCGATGATCCGCTGCATGACATTGTCGATGCGCCCTCCATAAAATGAAGAGATGCCGCCATAGATGACGCCGATTACCAAATCGAGAAAGGCCGCCACTAAAGCGATGAACAAGGAAATTTGCGTCCCTTTCCATACCCGTGTCCAAAGATCGCGGCCGAATTCATCTGTTCCGAACCAGTAATTGATCTGGACATCCCGCTCAGCGTACTCATCCACTCCCTGGGAATTTTGGCCATTGAACCCCAGCCATTCCAAGCCTTGGACTTTCGGCGGCATATTGGAATGCACCAGATTTTGTTCGCGGTAGGAAAACTCATTCATGCTCGGTCCAATCAACGCCAGCACAATCAAGAAAATGAGAAGAACGAGCGAAATCATGGCCCCTTTATTTTTGATGAGACGCTGAAAAGCTTCTTTCCAGAAGGATACCGATGGCGTCCCGATTTCTTCGCTTTTTCGCTGATCCAGCGGCGCCTTCACAAATAAGTCTGACGGAATTTCATCGTAGGCATATTGATTTTGTGCCTGCAAATCCTGATGTGGGGGAAGGTGTGGTGTGTTCTTCGTCATGCTGATTCCCCCTTATAATTGATGCGTGGATCCAGGAAGCTGTAGATAATGTCTACCACAAAGACCACAAAAATGAACAAAGCGCTATAGAAAATGGTGATTCCCATGATTACACTGTAATCCAATACCAGAATCGACAAGGTGAATTGTTCACCAAGTCCTGGTACTGCGAATATCTTTTCGATGACCAAGGTTCCCGTCATAATCGACACAGCAAGCGGCCCGAGCATCGTAACCACCGGAATCAACGCATTGCGGATGACGTGCTTCACAATGACCTGATTTTCTTTCAAGCCCTTCGCTCTCGCGGTAATGATGTAATCTTGTCCGATCACTTCGAGCATTTCACTGCGGATAAACCGGGCGACTGTAGCCGTCACTGTCACCGACAAAGCGATGGAAGGCAATAGCGTACTGGAATAGCCTTCCCATAAAGCGACAGGCAGCCATTCCAATTTAACGCCTACGTAATATTGCAGTAATGCCGCGAAAACGAAAGAAGGAATCGACATTCCCAGAACAGCTAATGTCACCGAGCCATAGTCTAGGATGGAATTGTGCTTTAAGGCTGAAACGATTCCTAAAACCAACCCGATAATGGCCCCGATAACTAAAGCCTGCAAGCCGATAAAGGCGGATGGGCCGATCCGGTCACTGATCATGCTGGTGACCGTCCGTCCTTCATGCTGGAACGAATAACCCAAGTCGCCTTGTATCAGGTTGCCGATGTACTGGATGTATTGGATGGCGACCGGCTGATCCAGTCCATATTTAGCGTTCAAAATAGCCAGCTGGCTATCGGTCAATTTCTCCGGATTGGTGAATGGCGTACCCGGCAGCAGCTGCATCAGGAAAAATGTCGCTGTCACAATGATGAAAAGCGTAATGAGCATAAAGCCGATCCTCTGCAATAAATAACGTTTCATACGAACACCTCAGTTCTGTAGGGTAATAAGAAAAGCGCAAGCGCCCGTGTAGCTCTGCCGGGCATAAGACGAATCAGCGAAGTGGCATGTTTTCAGCCGCACAACACGAAAAGTGAAAGTGCCTGTTCAGCTCTGAAAGGTGTAAGACGATCTGGCGAAGCGGCGTGTTTTCAGCCGCACAGCCAGATTGGCTTACATCCCGAAGAGCTAGGCACTGCAACTGGACAACGGGTTGGCTTATGACCCAAAGAGCTGGGCGCTGAAGCCTGGACAAGGAAGAAAAGCGCAAGCGTCTGTTAAGCCCCGACAACCCGAAATGCGCAAGCCATCAAAAAATACGAGGGCGCCCGTCAATCGGCTACACCCTCGTATCTATAAGCTGTAAACCTGTCTTTATTCTTCGATCGTCACCCATTTGTAAGAGAATGAAGCCCCAGTTGGATGCACCAATAGATTTTTGATTTTGCTTCTCATCAAGACAGCTGCGCCTTCCTGGTAAAGCGGCACGATTGCTGCATCTTCTTCCAACAGGATTTTCTCAATGTCCAACAGCATTTGGTAGCGGGCTTCAAGATCCGTTTCCGTTCTTGCTGCTGATACCAGTTCTTCCAACTTGGCATTTGAATAATCCATGCGGTTAGCGGATCCGCCTTCCAGCCACATATCCAAATACGTCATCGGGTCGCTGTAATCCGGTCCCCATGAAGAAAGGGACAAGTCGTACTCGACTGCTTTTTCGATTTCCAGACGCTGTGCGAAAGGAACTGCTTTGATATCCAATTTGAATCCTGGAAGATTGTCTTCCAATTGTGCCTGGATGTACTCAGCCACTTTTTTATGGTCTTCAGAATCCGCGATGTTGATGGAGACTGTGACTTCTGTTGCGCCGGTTTCTTCCAAGCCCTTTTCCCAAAGTGCTTGAGCTTCTTCAACCGTGCCTGTGTTAAAGTCCCCGTTCAAGTCACGGAAATCTTCGCCTGACGGAGATTTAAAGAACCCTTCCGGAACCACACCGTTTAATGCTGTAGAACCGTTCTTCAAAATAACATCTGTTAAACTTTCTTTATCGATCGCCATATTGACTGCCTGGCGAATGTTTTTATTGCCCAGTACCGGATGGTTATGGTTGAAGCGAAGAAAAATGATTTCCGGTTCCAGGATTGTGTCAAAGTTTTCGTCGTCTTTGTTCTGGTCAACGGCCTCTGAACTTAAGACAATGCGATCCACTTTGTTTGTTTCGTACAAGTTGACACCAGCTGCCGGGTCTTTGACGACATAGGCATTCACTGCATCAAGCTGAACTGTATCTGCATCCCAGTAATCTTCGTTCTTTTCGTACTTCCAACCTTGCTCATGTGTCCAATCAACCAATGTAAATGGTCCGTTGAACAGGATGTTTTCCGCTTCCAATGCGTATTGGTCCCCTTGCTCTTCAACAAACTTCTGGTTTTGAGGCAGGAAAGTCGGGAATGTCATCAATGACTGGAATAATGGATTTGCTGCCTCTAAGGTAACTTCCAATGTCTTCTCATCAATTGCTTTAACGCCCAATTCTTCTGCATCCATTTCTTCGTTCATGATCGCTTCAGCATTTTTGATCCCTGCTGTTACGAACATGAAATTATAAGGGCTTGCGTCTTTCATGACGCGTTTCCAGGCATATTCGAAATCCTGTGCTGTAACCGGATCCCCATTGCTCCAGTTCGAGTCGCGCAATGTGAAAGTATGTACACTTTGGTCCTCGTTTTCTGTATGTTCCGTTACTAATGCTTCAATCGGTTCATGATTTTCATCTTGGCGGTAAAGTCCTTCATTGACATTATTCAGCACCGTAAACGCAATGCCGTCATGTGCTTTTGTCGAATCTAAAGTAGGAATGTCTGCTGTAGTCGAGATGTTCAATACTTGCCCAGCTTCCCCTTCTGCTGCTGCGTTCTCTTCATTCGAACTTTCGGAAGAATTGAAGTTACAACCCGATAAGAATAGAACGAATGCAATCATGATCATGAAAATCTGTGTTTTTCTCTTTCTCCCCATTTTCCTACCCCCAGTTTTTTGATTATTCTTTTTAATCATAATTGTTATTGCAAAAAATGGCAACAAGATGTTTAAATTTTCAAATATATAAATTACATGGTAATCTTTATTTATGTAAAGAAAGGATCGACATGCATGAATTTCAAAGGATTTTTATTTTTAGCAGCACTGGGCAGCTCACTCGTTTTGCCTTTCTTCCTATATAGACAGTGGACAATCCTAACCTGGTTTGATGCGTTATTTTTGGTCGGGCTTTTGCTGGTCATGATCTATTTCATCATGGTATTAATTGAGGGCCAATTTTTTACAGCTTTCTTGAAAAGCACCCGAAACTTTTTTGCAAAAGTAAATAAAAAAGACCAACTGATCCGGGAAAGTGAAAAACGTTCTTTTGAGTCAGCGGATTACCGAAAGGAATTCCCGAACCGAACCTCTTTTCTACAAATCGGACTGCTCTTTTGCCTAAGCAGTCTGCTGGTTTCCTCCGCTTTGTATTATTTGAATTAGAAAGAATCATAAAAAACGGCAATGTCCGGGAAGGGCATTGCCGTTTTACTGTAATAAACTTAAGCCATTCAAAAATTAACCTGATTAAGCAAAAAAATCACCTGTTTAATTCCTGAGCAATGGACTCAATGATTTTCTCCAAATAACCCGCACTATGCGGCACCATATCCTGCAAGCTGATTTCCCTTACAAAAGTTCTTTTTCCGCCATCCGGTGCTACTTCAAAGCCTTCGATCTCCACACTTTCTTTTTCCCTCATAAATAATGCCGCGAATTCCCTGAAGTCCAATTTCGCTACACCCGACACTTCTTCCAGCTGCAACTCAAACCTAAGGTCAATGTTTTCCAACTCTTTGTATAAGAAGCAATGGCAGCGCTCATTATCCGTAAACCTCGGCAAGGCAAGTTGATCCTTGACCATACCAAGGGAACACAAGTCATCAAATTCGACTGGCACTCCAAGCTCTTCCCGTACTTCCCGGACGCCATCTTCAACCGTCTCCTCCGCCAATAGATGGCCGGCTGCCGTAATGTCGAAAAGTCCCGGGAAGTCTTTTTTAGTTTCGCTGCGCAACTGGAGATAAACGACATCTCGATCACCTTGGCGGCCTGCTAACCAACAATGAAAGGTGTCGTGCCAATAGCCTTTTTTGTGCACATCCTGCCGGGTAGCTATTCCTTTTGGATTTCCTTCTTCATCGTACACACGTATTTTTTCTGTTTCCATTCTCATGCCCCTTTTTTCCTTTAGCATAGCAAAAAAACGGTCAAATAGATGACCGGTTCTTGTTCGTGCTACTGGATTTCCTATTTTCCACCAAGCCCATTTACGTGTACTGGTTGAAATGAGTATCATCCGGTGCAACATGTTTGATGAACAGCAGATCTTCTTCTGTGACATCCGGAACGAAAAATTCAGTTCCCCAATGCTCCGACGAAAAAATGTGCTGCTCGCCTCTGCTCAGGAAGACTGAAAACCACTTCAGCTTTTTCTCCGCGCTGACATGGCGGGTCATAAGGTATTCTGCGTTTTCCAATGTCAGAAGACCGGAAAAAATGGTCATCCCCTGCTTTTTATCGACCTCGAACAAGCCAGGCAAATTTGAATTGAGTTCTTCAATTATCGCTGCTTCTTCATCAAAACAATGGATTTCAAAGAGATCGGATTTAGCCAGAAAGTACTCCATCAGCAGGAGCCAGTACTCATAGTTCCCGATTGCCGGTACGCGCTCCGTTTCCCGGCCGGCTGCAAATTCGGTCAGTTCAAACTGTAATTGCGTTTTAAGTTCCATGCTGTACTTCACCTGCCCTTTTCTTCCTGTCACTTTTTATCATACAACTTTTTCACTGGAGACGTGCTTTTAATTCTTCAGTATTAAAGTGCTCAACCAATCTGCCGATTTCATTTAAATCATCAATTTCACCATCTGCACCCATGCAGCTCCAATGGGGATCTTTTTTCCAAATGGCTTTCATGCCAATTGCCTGTGCTGCCTGTATATCATTTTGAGGATGATCTCCGATATAGACAGCCTCATCCGGAGAAACACCCAAAGTAGCTAACGCTTTTTGGAAAATAGCCGGATCGGGTTTGGACATCCCGGCCCATTCCGAGATCAAAATTTCTTCGAAATAACCTTTAATCCCCAAGGCCAGGATATTGTCGAGCTGAAATTGCCCTCTGCCATTGGTGATCATTCCTAATCGGATCGATTTCCCGGCCAGGTCTTCCAGCATGGAGAGTAAATTTGGAAACGGAATGCAATGAGCGCGGAAATTTGCGACGTAATCTTCCAGCAGATTTTGCCAATCAATCCCCTTAATCTCAAACTCCTCGATTAATTGCTGATAGACACGGTCTTTCCAGACATAGCCTTTGGCATCCAATTCGATAAAGCGCTTGGCGAACTGATCCCTCGGTATATGCTGCAGATGTTCAGCTAAGCGGCTGTGCTGTTCGTTTATAAACGCTTCGAGCGAACGGTCCCGATCCAATAAGGTCCCATCCAAATCAAAAATAACGGCTCTGATCATGCCAACTCCCCTATCCCTTCATTCACTGCTGCCCAAATTCAGCCGCCGGTAAAACCCTAAAGTTTCTGTAAGAAATTCCTTATCATAATGCGTTTTACCATGTATTCTTTCTACCCATTCCTCCAAAGTCTCAATCTGATCGTCAGGATACAGGCCGGTGCCCGTGCTTAAAAAACTTTTCCAATTGTCGAACTCCCAGTGGACCGTCTCGCCTTTTTCCTGCAGCCGAACCTCGACCAACGGTTCCGGATGGATATGGTGCTGGGAATACTCGGCTGCCGCCAGGAATTCTTTCCGCTCAACCGGCTCTATAGTGTAGACCTGATTGGACTGCTTGCCGCTCGGCCGGAAATAAATAACTTCAATCCCTTTATCAGCCGCCTTTACCTGCACTTCTGCCCCCGGAAAAAATCCTGACAACTTGTCGCCGTTGAATTCCGGCCTGTCTACATCCACCAGGATTGGCTGAATCCACTGGTCCCCTAAATCGCAAAGAAATCTGCGGCCATCCCGGTCTTCTGCCACGATGGCTGCATGCGCCTGTTCTGTCCCCAGTCCACTGCCTGCCGGATAGGCTTTCACGCCCGCCCGATCAAAAGCCTCCAACAGCCAGATCGCCAAATCAAAACAATTACCGGTGATGCCATATTGTGAGCGATGCTGTTCCATCAACTCTACACTGCGCTGTTTCTGTTCGCCCGACCGCTGGTAGTACCAGGCTTTGGTTAAAGTCTCCATCGGAAAGCCATCAAACTGCCGCCAAACGGAAAGAATTTCTGTCGGTGCCTGCATGTTCTCCACCTTCTCTTTTCTCGTATGGCTATTACTTCTCTTTTTTCCATAGAAATTCCTGCTGTTAAAAGAACAACTTCGCTGATTCGATTTGCACAGACAAAAAAACAGACCCCAAGGCCTGCCGTTTGCCTATATGCTTTTAGAATTACTCAGCCAGCAAACCCTTACGCTGACGGATTTGGTAATAGTTCAATTGCTTGAATAACTCTGAAGAAGTGCCTTGATCCACAGAAAATTCAACGCCGTATTCTATCGTGTCCTTTTCTTTCCGAGGAATTTTACGGACAATTGAACCCGCTAATACAAAAGAACCCTCTAAAATTTTAAAGTGACAGGTAATCACTTCGTTTAATGCACTGCTGATTGTGGAATAAAATCCAAGCCCACCTGCACTTACATTATAAATCTTTACAGGTACAAGTTCTCCTCCATTAACAGAAACTTGCCCTTCTATTGAGTCATCGAACCATAAACGGAAAAATTCACGGCGATTATTGTCCATTTCTACCCTCCTATTGCGATGAAGTCGATTTTACATATACAAATTGATAAGTAAACCTTTGATTTCTCCCACTAGATCTAAAGTACCAATTCTATCTTCTTCATTATTCAATAACTGGTCTTGAATTTCAATCAATTTTTTATCAATCACTTTGATGATCTGGTGGGATTTCATTCCCCCACCCGGCATTTGGCTCTGCTTGTCCGATAAATGCAGACCATGGCGGACAGATTCTCCGACAAATTGCTTAACCGCCTGTTTGTAGTTCAACAGATTTTCAAGCGTCCGTTGGTTGGCCAATTTCTGTCCCTGTGCATCCACCCGCCCCATTAACTGGTTGAGGGAATCATTATGAAGTTTGGACTGGGATTTTTTCATGGCATTCGAAAAAAGTTCACTGGCCTTGTTTCCAGTTGCCTGCACCGATGCTCTCTCGTTTTGAATCGTACTTTGACTGTCAATGCGCACTTACAGCACCTCGTCTTCTTTAAAATTCCCGTGCCGCTTGTTTTTCATGTTGACGACGAGTTCCACTTTGCCGTAATCGGTTTGGAGAACTTTGGCGATTTGTTTGGAAGAAAATCCTTGCCTTGAAAGCTGAAGTATCTTTTCCTGATTCTCAGAAGCTTTTTCTGACACCGCTTCAGTTTCAGCAGCAGGATTTTTTTCCAAGCGTTCAATTCGTTCTGCCAACTGTGCTTCCCTGCTTTTTATATAGGTGGTTAATTTATCGTAAAGTTCATCATTTTCTTTTTCAAGCTGTGCCACGAACTCCACCATACTTTCATGAACTCCAGCTGGATCTTCATCCATTTTCTTTTTTGAGGCTGTCAGCATCATTACCACATTCAGCAGCAATAGGCCGATACTGATCACAATCAATAGCCACTCCATGGTCATCACCCTGGCCTTCTATTTCTTTTTTCTAGCTTAATAATTATCATGAACAGCTAAAATTGAAGCATGCAGTCGAAGCATCGCTTTTGAGTGGAGCTGCGACACTCTGGATACACTGACGTTGAGGATTTCTGCGATTTCCGTTAATTTCATTTCTTCGAAATAACATAAAGAAACAGTGATTTTCTCTTTTTCCGGTAGACGGTCAATTGCCCGCACCAGTGATTCTTTGGTCATCTGTTCTGAAAGGTGGCGTTCAGGAGAATCCGTATAATAGTTCCCAAGCGTTCCCCGTTCTTCAAAATGCTCATCGTCCATCGAAATCATCGTCGATAAGGCGGCTTCAGAAACAGTTTTATTGAGTTCTGCTTTGGTGATGCCCAGGTACGAGCTGACCTGCTCGTCAGATACCGCGGAATTATTTTCCTGCTCGAGCAGAAGATAGGCTTTCTCAATTTTCTTCACCTTATCCCTGACTGAGCGTGGAAGCCAGTCGCTGTGCCGCAACCCGTCAATAATGGCGCCTTTGATACGCCAGGAAGCATAGGTTTCGAATTTCAAATCCCGCTCGATATTGAACTTGCTCAAGGCATCAAGAAGCCCTTCATAAGCGTAGCTGCGCACATCGTCTTTTTCCACAGTTTTGGGCAGACTGATCATGAACCGTTGAATCACGTAATCCACCAAAGGAAGATACTGTTCAACCAGATATTCGCCAGCTTCCGGGTCCCGATGTTGTTGCCAATCGCTCCAGCAGCTAAGTTCTTCTTTGGATAATTTATGATTCAGCATGATTTCCACCACCATTTCCAAGCGGAAACACCGCTCTTATTTAAAAAGGATTTTCATGATAAACCCTTTAAGCCCTAATTTATACGGCACCCGCAACTGGAGAAACTCATTGGCCGTCCGTCGGATTGCCTCTGCCGCTTCGCTGTTCGGATAAGCCAGCAAGAGGGGCTTTTGCCGCTTTACTGCATCTGGAAGATGGGAATCGCTTGGAATATAGCCCAAAGCGCCAATCTCTTTACCCAAAAATTGCTCAGCTGCCTGCTTGAAGTTATCAGCTGTCCGCAGGCCTTCCTTTGTGCTGATGCATTGATTGACCACCAGCTTCATATGGACATTCGGATCTTTGCCATGGACCATCTTGACGACAGAGTAAGCATCCGTGATTGAAGTCGGTTCAGGTGTCGTTACGAGAATGACGTCATCAGCAGCCAAGATAAAGCGAAGATTTTCGTAAGATAGGCCTGCTCCAGTATCCAAGATGATGTAATCTACTTGGCCCTGAAGCGTACTCAGCTCACGGAAAAACTTCTGCAGTTTAAAATCATCCATTTGGAACAGATCATTAAAGCCGTTGCCGCCTGAAATGAACAGTAGCCCATTCGGTCCTTCTTCGATGATGTCCTGTGCAGATAGATCTTTTTCAATCATTGTGGCGATCGTTTCCCGAGGCGTCCGGCCAAGCAGCACATCGATATTGGCAAAGCCCAGGTCAACATCGAAAATCAATACTTTTTTATTTTGTTCAATCAGACTCAATCCGAAATTCAAGGCGAAATTAGATTTCCCGACTCCGCCTTTGCCACTGGTAACCGCCAGAACCCGAGTCTTTTTAACAGGTTTCCGTTCAGGTTTTTCGGATTTCTTGCCCATCATCTTTTCACGAAGCTGATTTGCCTGATCAAGCATGATGGTCTTCCCCCAAAATGAAATCCGATGCCAATTCAGGCGTGAACGCCAATATATCATCCGGTACGTTTTGGCCGTTGGCGATGTGGCGAATCGGAATACCGTAATGACGGATCAAATTGACAATTGCCCCAGAAGAACTTGTTTCATCCTTTTTGGTCAACAACAGCTCGTCCATCGCGATGGACTGGAAGTTTTCGATGATCTTTTTCATGTCTTCATATTTGGCAGTCAGGCTCAGCACCAGGTGAATCTGGACTTTGCTGCCTTCAGGCAATAAGCGGGTCAACTCATCGATATACTGGGTCTGCTGATAATTCCGTCCTGCTGTATCCATCAAAATGATGTCGCAGTCATGGAAGTCCTTGATGGCGACCGTCAGATCTTCCGAGGTTTCGACCACCCGGACGGGAATATTCAGGATGCTGCCATAGGTCTTCAATTGTTCGACGGCAGCAATACGGAACGTGTCTGCCGTGATCAACCCCACTTTTTTATCTTTCGTCAGCATATAATCCGCCGCAATCTTGGCGATGGTTGTCGTCTTGCCCACGCCCGTCGGACCGATAAAGCAGATGACTTCCGGATTCTTCACCACTGGCTGCGGCTGATTTTGCTCGAATATGGAAATCAATTCTTCACGTGCCAGCCGCCATACATTCTCTAACGTTGGGTCAGTGTTCAATTCGTCCTTCACCATCAGTTTTGCCAGCAAATCTGTCTGCACATCCGGTGCGACTTCCTGTGCAGCCAATCGTTCTTTCAGCAATTGAAAGGCTTCTGGAAGATCTGCTGCTTTTACCTGCTGCATCATGAACTGCTTGATATTCTTTAATTCGGAAATCAGTTCAGTTGAGGAATCGGTGTTTCTGTTTGGCTTTGCAATCGGCTGTGCCTTTGGTGCTTCTGCCTGTTGCAGTTTTGGTGCCGCGACAGGGTCGATAGCGGCTGTAACTTCCAATTTTTCTTTTTGGAAGAACCCTAAAAATCCGCCGGTCTTTATTTTTTTCGTATTCAGGATCAAGGCATCTGCGCCCAAATCCTGCTTGATCATCGGAATCGCTTCGGTCATCGTTCCCACTATATATGTTTTCAGCCTCATGAGATATTAACCACTCCAACACTTTGAATTTCAATTTCCGGTTCCAGTTCGTTATAGGACAGCACCGGCAAGTCTGGCGCAAAACGCTCCACGAACTGCCTCATGTAAATACGGATGGCGGGAGATGTCAGCAGAATCGGCTGTACGCCGGTTTGCTGAAGCTGTGCTGCCTGTTCCGTGATTTTCTGGAAAATCGTCTGGGAGGATTCCGGATCGATGGACAGGAAATTGCCCTGCTCCGTCCGGTGTACCGAGTCGGCGAACTTTTTCTCTAGGCTCGCTCCTGCCGTAATGACCTGAAGCGGCTCTCTTTGCGTTGCGTATTGCAGCGTAATCTGACGTGATAAAGACTGGCGAACATATTCCGTCAACAGGTCCGTATCTTTTGTCTGCGAGGAATAATCGGCCAAGGTTTCCAAAATGACCAGTAAGTTGCGGATCGATACTTTTTCTTTCAGGAGCTTCATCAATACTTTTTGCACTTCGCCGATGGTCATCAGCTGCGGTACCAATTCCTCCACAACTGCAGGTGCAGTTTCCCGCACGTTCTCGATCAGCGACTTGACTTCCTGTCGGCCGATCAGTTCATGGGCATGGCGCTTGATGACTTCCGTCAGATGAGTCGAAACGACAGACGGTGGATCGACAATGGCATAGCCTGCCATTTCAGCTTCTTCTTTCATGTCTTCATTGACCCACAACGCAGGCATCCCGAAAGCGGGTTCGACCGTTTCGATGCCTTCCACGGCTTCATCGTCGACACCCGGGCTCATGGCCAGGTAATGGTCGAGCATGATGTCTCCTGAGGCCACCCGGTTGCCTTTGATCTTGATGACGTATTCGTTCGGCTGCAGCTGGATATTGTCGCGGATCCGGATGACCGGCACCACGATGCCAAGCTCCATCGCACATTGCCTGCGAATCATGATGACGCGGTCCAACAGATCGCCGCCCTGGTTTTTATCGGCAATCGGAATCAGGCCGTAACCGAATTCAAACTCGATGGCATCGACATGCAACAGGTCGATGACGCTTTCCGGGCTTTTCATCCCTTCCAGCTCTTTTACGTCCTTGCTGATTTCAACATCCTGCTTTTCTTCTGAATTTAAGGTTTTCTGCATCTGGAAAGCACCATAAGCGATGACCCCGGCAATCGGCACGACCAGCATCGGGCTGATCGGTGTGAACACGGCGAACATCACTAACGTAGCTGCAACGATATACAGCATCTTCGGATACGCGAATAGCTGCTTGGTGATATCCGACCCTAAATTACCGTCGGATACCGCACGCGTTACCACAATACCCATAGCGGTGGAAATCAACAGCGCTGGAATTTGGGAAACCAGCCCGTCTCCGATCGACAGCAGGGTGAACAGCTGAGCCGCTTCTCCGAATGGCAATCCGTGGACCATCACGCCGATCAGCAAGCCGCCGATGATATTGATGATGGTGATGATGATGCCGGCAATCGCGTCTCCTTTGACGAATTTGCTGGCACCATCCATGGCACCATAGAAATCCGCTTCCGAGCTGACTTTTTCACGTCGGCTTTTCGCTTCCTGATCCGAGATCATTCCGGCGCCGAGGTCGGCGTCGATGCTCATCTGCTTGCCGGGCATCGAATCGAGTGTAAATCGTGCAGCAACTTCCGCTACCCGCTCCGATCCTTTCGTAATGACCAGGAACTGGATGATGACCAGGATCAGGAACACCAAGATCCCGATGATGGCACTGCCGCCGACTACGAACGAACCGAATGTTTCGATAACCTGTCCACCGGTCTGGTTGGTGAGGATCGAACGCGTTGTCGAGACGTTAAGTCCTAAACGAAATAATGTCGTCAGTAATAATAAAGTAGGAAAAATAGAAAATTGCAATGGTTCTTTTGTATTCATCGCCACTAACAGGATCGTTAGGGCAAGACTGATATTGACCATGATCAGTACATCTAATAAGAGCGGCGGAAGAGGGATGACCATCATCACAACAATCATTATGACGGCTACCATGATGGCATAATCTCTGAATTTCACGCGGTTCCCTCCTCTTTCCCGTTCATCGGATTTTTCCTTTTAGTCGGTAAATATATGCTAATACCTCTGCCACGGCCAGAAATAATTCTTCCGGAACGGTATCCCCTATTTCAACTTGGGCATACAGCGCACGTGCAAGAGGCTTATTTTCCATCGTCACAATTCCAAGTTCTTTTGCTTTTTCTTTGATCTTTAAGGCGAGATGATCTTTGCCCATTGCGATGATGACCGGAGCCGCCATCGTTTCGGCATCGTACTTGATGGCGATTGCATAATGCGTCGGATTGGTGATCAGCACATCCGCGCCCGGCAGATCCTGAATCATCCGATTCATGCTCATTTGCCGTTGCTTGTCTTTTATTTTTGATTTGATCAGCGGATCGCCTTCCGCTTTTTTATATTCATCTTTGATGTCCTGTTTGGACATCCGTATACCTTTTTCAAATTCGTATTTCTGGTAGATATAATCGAGAATGGATAAACACAATAAGATGAGCCCAGCAACCAAACCCATCTGAAACACTAACGAGCCGATAAAAGATAAGGAATGGCTGATGCTTTTTTGTGATAAAGAAAAAAGTTCGTCCTTGCCGAGCCACAGCACACCAAAGGCAGCGCCTCCGATAATGGCAATCTTCAGCAGGGATTTTCCTAATTCAACCAAGGCGCGGGCAGAGAAGATCCGCTTCGCCCCTTTGATCGGATCCATCCGTTCCAACTTCGCCATGATGGGATCTGTTGAAAAGATGGCACCTACCTGGATGAAGTTTCCGAGAAAGCCGAAGACCACGCCAATCAGCATGATCGGGAGCATCAGCAAGAATGCATTCATGGCCATCTGTTCAAACAAAGTACGGATAGTCGCCGGCGTTATTTCCCAGGAAATATATTCGGTGAAATGGATCCGGTAAATGGCCAAAATCCGGTCCAGCATCCAGCCGCCCAATGAATTCAGCAGCAGGATGCCGCCAAGGATAATCATCGCCGCAGCAACTTCAGGGCTTTTGGCTACCTGTCCCTTCCGCTTGGATTCTTCGCGTTTTTGCGGTGTCGCTTTTTCGGTTTTCTCACCGGCAAAAAATTGCAGGTCCAACGGATACCTTTTCACCACTTACGTTCCTCCTAATAAACTGATCAACTGAGCCATGCTCACCAGGATTTTCTCGAAGAGAATCTGCAGGATGTAGAAGAACACGGGCATGGTCAGAAAAAGCATGATAAAGCCGACAAAAATCTTCAATGGCAGACCGACCGCAAAAATGTTCAGCTGCGGCACTGTTTTCGCCAGAATGCCAAGTGCAATATCCACCAGGAACAAAGCGCCCACAATCGGCAGCGCGATCTGCAGCGCAATCAGGAACATCTCCGTAAACAGGCCGGTCATAAATTGGGCGATGTCTTCGGCTTTCACCGAAATCGCCAGGCGCTCCACCGGAAACACGCGGAGACTCTGCATGACGCCGTCCAGCATCAAATGGTGGCCGTTGGCTGTCAACAGGAACAATAGCGCCATCATGTACTTGAAATGGCCGATGATCGGCACCTGCGCCCCTGTCTGCGGATCCAGTACATTGGCCATGGAAAAACCCATCTGAAAGTCGATGAAGGCGCCGGCGATCTGAACTGCGTATAATAAGAGCGCCGCTGTAAAGCCGAGTGCCAAACCGGTTCCGAGCTCTTTGATGATCAATAATAGATAGGAAGAGTCCAATGGGATCGTGTCGCCCATCGGCAAAGTCGAAACGGCGACAAACGCCAGAAAAGCGGCGATGCCGATTTTAAATTGCGCCGGAACGCCCCGCATCGAAAAAATCGGAGCGATCAGAAAAAAACTGGTTAAGCGGATGAGCATCAGCAGAAAATAAGGCAGTATGTCAAAAATCGTTTCCATGCCCGCTTACCCGATGATTCTTGGCAGCTGCTGAAACAGGTCTCGCGTATAATCCAGCAGCAAAGTCAGCATCCACGGTCCAAAGACCACCAGCGAGATGAAGACTGCCAGTATTTTCGGGATGAACGCCAAGGTCTGTTCCTGGATTTGAGTCATCGCCTGGAAGACACTGACCAATAATCCGACAGCTAATGCAATCAGCAGCATCGGAGCGGATATGAGGATAATGGTAAAAATCGATTGTTCTGCTAGTTTGATCACCATATCTGGAGTCATCGTTTTCTTCCCTTCGTCAAAAGCTGACAAGCAGCGATTCGATTATTAAGTACCAGCCATCCACCAGGACGAACAGCAAAATTTTGAACGGCAGTGAGATCATGACCGGCGGCAGCATCATCATCCCCATCGCCATCAACGTGCTGGCTACGACCATATCGATGATCAGGAAAGGAATGAAAATGACAAAGCCGATTTGGAAAGCGGTTTTCAGCTCACTGATGGCAAATGCCGGAATCAGTGAAGTCAACGGAATTTCTTCAATGCTGTCGGGCTTTTCGAGCTCCGCGTATTTGAAGAACAAGGCCAAATCCTTCTCCCGTGTATTCTGTGCCATAAATTCTTTTAATGGAACGATGGCCGTATCGAGTGCTTCCTGCTGTTCCAGCTCACCGTCCAGGTAAGGCTGCAAAGCCGTTTCGTTCATCTCCATCGCAATCGGCGACATGATGAAGAATGTCAGGAACAATGCCAGTCCGACCAATACCTGGTTCGGCGGCATCGACTGTGTGCCAAGCCCGGTCCGCACAAACGACAGGACGATGATGATGCGTGTAAAACTGGTCATCATGATCAGGATTCCCGGAGCCAGTGACAGGACCGTCAATAGGAAGAATAATTGCAGGGTCGTCGAGACATCTTCAGGCGATTCGCCGCCGAAATCAATGCCCGGAATATTGATGGATGATAAAATTTCCGGAATCATAGCGGACGCCCTTCCTGGTCTCTTTGTTCTTGCCCAAGCTCATTTTCAATCGCTTGCTGTTTGGCTTTTTGTTTGTTCAGGCTTTGTTTGAAAATCTGATCAAAGCCTTTTTTTTGTGGGCTTTTCGAAAAACTGCCGATTTTCTTTTTCGTAAAGTCCAACAGATTTTTGGAAAGTGCCGGCTGCTGCTGTTCAAAGTCTTTTTCGATGCCGCTGATTTCCGCTGCATCCGAAAACTCTTTGATCAGTGTTACTTCATCGCCGACACCGATCAGGTACATCTGGCCGCCAACTTTCACGAGCTGCAGCGACTTGTTGTTGCCAAGCGGCGTTCCGCCCATCAGCTTAACTGCCTGGTTGGGTTGAAGGTTTTTCTGACGGGCTGCCAGGAATTTAATCAGGCCGTAGATCATCGCCACGATCAATAGCGTATAAAGCACTAGTTGAACGATGATGCCAGCCAGGCTTTTTTCTTCTACTGGAGCTGCGACGACAGGATCTGCCGGCGTTTCTTCTGCCGGTTCTTCATTGTTCAGCCATTCAACGACATTCGGGCTTGCCTGAACAGATGGCGCGGACAGCAGTGCAGTGAAAAGAAGAGCCGCCATGATTAGAGGTATATATAGAAATTTTGTTTTGTTCAATCTTGGTAGACTCCTTATATCTGGCATTAACGCAGTTTCGAAATACGCTCGGCAGTGCTCAGTACATCCGTTACACGGACGCCGAAATTCTCATCGATGACCACTACTTCCCCCACTGCGATCAGCTTGTTATTGATCAGGATATCGACGGGTTCGCCAGCCAATTTATCCAGTTCAATGATGGACCCTTGGGAGATTTCCAGTATTTCTTTGACCATGCGTTTTGTACGCCCCAATTCTACGGTTACTTGAAGCGGAATATCCAACAGCATGTTCAAGTTATTCGGTTCGGAATCAGTAGACTCTGGTTCATCAAAACTGGAAAATTGGACATTCTGAATTTGAGGTGATGCGGCTTGATCAGTCACATGGTTTTTTTGTGTTATTGATTCTGATTCTGTTGAGTTTTTATCTGTTTGATAGGGCATTACTTGAATCTCCTCTGCTGCTTCTTCCTCTTCCTCTTCAAAGGAATCTGTCAAAATTCCGACCATCTGTTTTGCTAATCGAATCGGGATGCATAAGTGAAGGTTCAATTTATGGAGGTTCCCAATCTTAATTTCAAAGACGGCTTCTACAAACCACTCTTCATTCGTAAAATTCCCCACTCGAAAATCTTCATGACGTTCAACTGTATCCATTCCCGATAACGAATGAACAATTTCACATTCCAGCACATTTGATAAGGAACTTGAAACTGAGTTGAACATTTCTTGGATAAAGTCTTGTATAACATGAAACTGTTTATCTGCATCTTCATTGCTGCTCGAATCGATTAATTCTGCTGCAGCTGAAACTTCTTCTTTATTGATCGACAGAATTTGAATGCCTTTGATTCCGCCTGCATATTCACCCAGGACAATAAAAAATGGAGCCACTGTATCTGACAATAAATGATCCCTTTCGATCACTGACAGCATTGGAGCCGAAACGGTTACTCCTTCCCCAAAAATAGGAGATAAGACAGTAGCAGAGCCGCCAAGTGATACGGTTAATAACTCTCTTAAAACTTCAATTTCCGGTTTAGACAATGAACTTTGGTTTTTCAATTTCGTACTTTTAGTTTGTTGACCTAACAATCCCTTAACTTCATCTGGAGATAATTTATCAGTTGTCATCGAATACGTCTCCTTCTGCAAAAACGTCTGTTACTTGAATTGCTAATCGGCCTTTAGAAACCCCGGGTTGCGCAAAAAACTTTTGTTTTCCATCGACGAGAACTGTAACCGAAGAATCATAGGATTCGTTCAATCGAATGACATCGCCTTCTTTAAGTTTCAAGAAGTCACCGATATCAATTTTTGATCTGCCTAAAATAGCTTTAATCTCTAACTTCGTACTTTGCAATTTTTTCTCTAAGGCTTCTAATTCGTGATTCTCAATTTCTTTTTTCTGATTCGCAAGCCAATGGCGGGCAGACAACTTAGGCAATACTTGTTCTAGTACCACGTGGGGGAGGCAAATATTAATAATGCCTTCCACATCACCGATTTTTGTGTGTAAAGAAACTAAAATCACTGTTTCATTTGGAGGAGAAATTGTTAAAAATTGCGGGTTTATTTCTATTTCTTTTAACTCAGGAGACAATTCAATGACTGAAGCCCAAACTTCCTGAAAGTTTTCTAACGCTTTTATAAAAACTCTTTCAATAATACTTACTTCAATTTCCGTCAAATCACTGCTCTTCAGCAGCACTTTACCTTGTCCTCCAAGCAATCGGTCGAACATCACATTTGCGACATTTGGAGAAAATTCCATAGCCATACTGCCTTGAAGCGGCGCTGCTTCAAATACACCTAAAATTGATTTTTGCTGCACATTCTGAATAAACTCTTCGTATGAAATCTGTTCAACAGCTGAAACAGAAATTTGTACAAATGCTCGCAATTGAATCGAAAAGTAAGAAGTTAACAGGCGTGCAAAGTTTTCATGAATACGAGTCAAGGTACGTGTTTGATCTTGTGAAAAGCGTAAGGCTTTTTTGAAATCATAAGTTCGAACATTTCGGTCTTTTGTTTTTGGAGCTAGTTTCTCTGTATCTAACGTCGAAAGCAGCTTCTCGATATTTTTATCGGATAAACCCTCTGTCACGGCTTTTCTCTCCTCATTCCATCAAGTTTGGTTCTTGTAAACGAGGCAAAATGTTAATTTCTCGATAATAATCAGTCACTTTTCCAGTCACTTCGTCTATGGATTCCAAAACATGTACTTTTTTGCCCGAAGTCAGCGTTACTACGGTATCTGGAATTGCTTCCAGTCTTTCAATGTATATAGCATTCAAAGTGATTGAGGATTGATTTAATCTAGTCAAATTAATCATTTAGAATATCAAGGTCAGGAAAACTCCTGTACCTTAACCGTCCCTCCTTTATCGTTTCAAGTTAATAACTTCTTGCAAAACTTCATCAGAAGTGGTGATTGTACGAGAATTGGCTTGGAATCCACGCTGTGCAATAATCATTTCCGTAAACTCTTCGGTAAGATCCACATTTGACATTTCCAACATCCCCGAACTAATTTCAGTATTGCCAGCAGTCGCTGTGCCTATAGCAAGAGCACCACCTGCAGCTCCGGTCATTTCGTATAACGATCCTCCAACTTTCCGAAGCCCTTCTGGATTAGGCGGAGTTGAAATACCCACAGAGCCAATAGTAGTTTCTGTTCCATCAGCTTGTCTGCCAATCACTTCACCCGAACGATTGATGCTGAAAGAATCATATCCTGCTACGTTGATTGATTGTCCAGCACTGTTTAACACATTGTAGCCTTGAGCTGTAACTAAGTCTCCAGCCGCAGTGACTGTAAAATTACCAGAACGAGTTAAGTATTGTCCTCCAGCAGCAGCTTCTGGATCCTGGACTACAAAAAATCCGTCACCCATAATTGCCAAATCTGTTCCGACTCCCGTCGTCATGGCAGAACCTGCGTTATGATTTACATTGATTGAAGCTGAAGCCGATCCCAGACCGACTTGCATTGGATTAGCCCCGCTGTTCGACATGTTTTGGCTAAGCAAATCCTGAAAGTTGATTGTACTTTTCTTATAGCCGATCGTATTAACATTAGAGATATTGTTCCCGATAACATCTAATTTTGTTTGAAAGTTTTTCATACCTGATACACCTGAATACATTGAACGTAACATTTAATTTTCCCCTTTCAAGAATCCTCTTTTGACCACGCTAGGTCAGACGATTTCTTGTCCACTTGTGCCTGCTGTTTGTTTTTCAACCCGTTGAATCGATTCAATTGGAACTTTTACATCCGTACCTTCAATTTCGGCCATCAATTCACTGTTCTTGCTCGACAAGGCTTTGACAATGCCCTCTCCTGAACCCGTTTCTGATTCCCATTTAATCGAAGTGCCGATTAAATGCGCATAATCCGCTAACGAAGAAGTTCCCTGATTGCTGACAAATTGCGTCATCGTTTTGTTTAAGTTGGTCAATTGCTCCAAGCTCGTAAACTGTGCCATCTGGCCAATAAATTCGGTGTCTTTCAACGGCTCCATTGGATCTTGATGCTTCATTTGAGTCACCAGGATTTTCAAGAAAGCGTCTTGTCCTAATGCATTTGTCGCTTCCGTCTTGGCCGCCGGTGTTAACGTAGCAGCCGATCCGGTACTCGCTGTCGAGATATTCATCCAATCACCCTTTCTTTTATACTGTATAATCCACTTTCATCAACTGGCCCACCGAAGGCTGCCGTTCGGCTGTTCTCTCTTCTTCCAGCTGTAAATAACTGTTTTTATTGCGTGCCGTTGTGCCATTGCGCTGTTGCTGCTGAGAAAAGCGCTGTTCGGCTTGGTTGCCTGCCTGCCCGAATGGCGACTGAGGTTCCTGTTGCAGCACTTCGATTTTCTCTACTGCTACTCCCTGCTGAACCAATGAAATTCTCAGTTGATTTAGTTGAAGTTCAAGTGCCTCTTTCGCCATCGGTGTACTCGCCATAATTTGAGCAGCCAGTTTTCCGTTGGTCGAAGTCAACAGGATTTCCAGATGGCCAAGATGCTCAGGAAAAATGTTAACGCGCATCTTCATGCCTTCGGGGCTGTCTACCAAACGCATTGAGCTTTTCAGCATCCCGCCCAAATCTTCCATCAGATTCGATAGTCGAACAACTGGTGCAGGCTGCGGGTTGGTTTCTGTCCGAACAGGGTTGCTCATGGATTTAGCAGCCTCAGGTACCGTAGTTGCAGGTACATGCACCGGTGTTTCTTGAGGAGCTTTGGTTTCGAGCACTTTAGTTTCAGGCGCTTTGTTAGTCTGAAGTTCTTCTGTATTTTGAGGTTTGACAGCAGATAGAACTTCTACCGCCTCGGCTTTTTGCTGACTTCCTTGGGTTTCAACAGAGACTCTTTGAAGTTCATTGATCGGTTTCAGCGCTTCATGCATAAATCTCGGGCTATCTTTTACAGGCTTTACTCCTTCTAGTTGCGGTAAAAACGGCAACTCTTGGCCAGTCGTTTTTTTCTGCTGAACCGTCAAAGCCGCGTGCTGCTCTTTTTCAAGCATATTAATTAGTTCATCCAGCTGTTTAGAAATTTGAGGCAGATTGATTAAATTAGTGCTATTCTTTTTTTCTTCAGCCCCCTCAAAAACTGAAGGACCTGCGAATTCTGTAGTAAATTTGTCGGAGAGTATCTTCAGCTTTTGTTGGATGTTGTCGAGCAGTACAAACAGTTTGTCCCCGGCCGCAGTTTCATTTTCTTCAATTTCACCTGTCAGGTTCGGCTCCGAAAAACCAGTTCCTGCACTTCCAGTTTGAAGTTTCTGCAATTGAAAGATAGCGTATTGAAGCTCTTGTTGTTCCGTCGTTTGTTCTTCAACAGGCAACTCCTGCAAAAAGTTTAATAGAGTTTCCAAGCTTGCCAGCAACTCTTCTGCGGGTGCTTGTTCTTCACTTGGAAGCTCCATCTCCATGTTTAATGAATCCAGCAATGAAGCAAATACGCCTTGATCTTCAACAGGTAAAGCAACAGCTGTGCTTGCCGGGAAACCGATTGCTTTTGGTAATGATAATTTCAATGCTTCCATCTGCTTAAATGCCTTCCGCTAAGTTACTGGCTTTAGTTAAGCGGTAAAACCGTGTGCTCGCCATTTCATCAAAAAAGCTTTGTTCGGCAGCTTTGGTTTCTTCCTTAAAGCTAGTCAGTTTCTGCTGTTTCAAGTTTTCCCAAGTTTTTTCTTCCTGGGCTTTCTTTTGAAGTACTCCTTGAGATGCCGAAACATTTTTCTGCAAGTGTTCAAGTTCTCGCTTAGAAGAAAGCGACTGGTCTTGAAGCTGGTGGATGTACTCCTCCAACATTCTCAGTTCTGAAATATTGACACCGCTTTGCTGCTTGGCGTTTTTCAGTTGCTCCACATCAGTGATTTTGTTTTGGATAGCTCTGTTTCGCTGATGGCCTACTTCATGTTGCTTAATGGCTTCGGCCACTTGGATCTGCGCAAAGCCCTTTTCATTTTCTTTTAAATCCAATATCTTTTGAAATCTAAAATTAAATTGTGTCAGTTTAAACGCCTCCAAATTGTGCTGATAACCGTTCTATACTTTGTTCCAGTTTGGCTTTTTCATATACATCCTGCTGCAGGTATTCCTTAATTAGCGGATGCGATCGAATCGAATCGTCAATTTCTTTATTGGCACCGCTCTTGTAGGCACCGATATTAATAAGGTCTTCTGAAGTTTCATAAGCTGCAAGCAAACGCTTGAATTCACGCGCCGCCTGTTGGTGTTCTGCTGAGACGACTTCGTGCATGACACGGCTAACGCTGGCCATGACATTAATCGCCGGGAATTGGCCTTTTTGGGCAATTTTGCGGTCCAATACGATATGGCCATCCAAAATTCCGCGCACCGCGTCAGCAATCGGCTCGTTCATGTCATCACCGTCCACTAACACGGTATAAAAAGCTGTAATGGATCCTTTACTTGAAGTGCCTGAACGCTCCAAAAGCTTTGGCAGCAAGGCGAAAACGCTCGGCGTGTAACCTTTACTTGTAGGCGGTTCACCCACTGCCAGTCCAACTTCCCGCTGCGCCATGGCAAACCGGGTAACCGAATCCATCATCAGCATGACGTTCTTTCCTTGGTCACGAAAATATTCAGCAATCGCTGTTGCAGTCAACGCCGCCTTGATGCGTTGCATCGGTGTTTGATCAGAAGTCGCAGCCACAACTACTGATTTTTTCAATCCTTCAGGACCGAGGTCCCGTTCAATGAAATCACGTACTTCACGGCCACGTTCACCAACCAATGCAATGACATTGATATCAGCTTCTGTATTGCGTGCAATCATGCCCATCAATGTACTTTTTCCGACGCCGCTTCCGGCGAACACGCCAACGCGCTGTCCTTGTCCCACAGTCAGCAAACCGTCAATCGCTCGGACGCCCACTTCTAGTGGTTTATCGATTCGGGGACGCTTCAATGGATTGGGTGGTGCATTATTGGTTGAATACTTTTTCAGTCCGCGCGGCAGTAAGCTCTCATCAAGAGGCATCCCAGTTCCATCAAGCACTTTACCTAAAATAGTAGGACCAACTTTAATTTGAAGCGGTCCACCGGTTGCAACAACGAGACATCCAGGACCGACCTGCGAAAGATCCTGCAATGGCATTAGCATAATTCGATTTTCCTTGAATCCCACCACTTCTGCTTCAATTGGCGGTTCATTACGCTTTGGGTACAACAGACACAATTCACCGATTTTAGCATTAGGCCCTCTGGACTCGATAGTCAGTCCAATGACTTGAACCACTTTTCCATGCTTTTTTACTGGTTCCATCTCATCCAGCAAAGACACATATTCATCTTCCCATAGGTTCATCGTTTATTTTCTCCTCACAATAAGCGAGCATTTGTCTTCTGATTTCTTCTAATTGGCTATCCACAGTTGCATCATATGAGCCACTTGCTGTTTGAATCAGGCATCCACCCATTGTCAAACTAGCCGCTGGAATCAACTTTAATTCGGAGTCTGCTTTAACATAGGTTCTCAACTCTTCCATAAAAGGCAGAACTAGCGGGTAATCTTCGAGAGCTACTTGCAACATGACATCTTCTGCTTCTTCAACTTGCCGAAGTGCCTGCTTAATGATATTCAACAACTGTTCTTCATTTTGTTTTAATTCTTGTTTAATTACTTTTTCAGCAATCTTTACACTTAGTGATAACAAGAACGGTTCCGATTGTTGAATTATTTGAGCTTTTTCTGAGTATGCTGTTTCGATTAACGTATTCATCTCTTGGCGTTTTTGTTGAAATTGTTCTTCTATTGTTGTAAGTCCTTTATCATATCCCGCTTGAAACCCCTGTACAGCTGATTCTTCGGCCAGTCTTTTTGCTTCTAGCTCTGCTTCTTCCCGCTTTTCCAACCACCACTGTTCAATGGTTTGCTGCGCTTCTTGTTTCTCTATCTCCAATTGATCCTTCAATAACTTTGCTTCAGCATGTAAATGTTCAATGTCTTGCCGCAAACTTCTTCTTTGCTGTTGCGAATCAACTGTTCTTTCAATAAAATCTAATTTTTTTGTTTCAATTTTTTTTGTGCCGATTATTTTTTTTTCACTGATTAAAGAAGTTGACTGGGAGTGATTGCGGATAATATTAGACAATCAACTCATCCCCTTTGCCACGAGAAACTGCGATTTCACCTTTTTCTTCGAGACTTCTCATTAGCGAAACGATACTTGTTTGGGCATTTTCTACATCTTTCAGTTTCACTGGTCCCATTACATCAATTTCATCACGGATGAGATCTGCACGACGCGTTGACATATTTGCATATATTGCGTCTTTCACTTCATCACTTGCCACTTTCAATGCAAAAGTTAAATTCGTATCGTTAACATCACGAATAACTCGTTGTATAGATCGCGAGTCCAAATTAATAATATCTTCAAAGACGAATAGACGTTTCTTGATTTCCGCGACCAAATCCGGATTCTCTTTTTCCAGCGCTGAAAGGATTGCTCTCTCTGTTCCAAGGTCAATCTTATTCAGTACACGGACAATCGACTCAACTCCGCCGGTTGCCGTGTAATCCTGAGTTCCGGAAGCCGAAAGCTTCCGCTCCAAAATCTGTTCTATCTGAAAGATAACTTCAGGGGACGTGCTTTCCATAAGTGCAATTCTGCGCGCAACCTCTGCTTGTTTTTCACCAGGAAGCTGGGATAGAATTTCGGAAGATTGCTTAGCATCTAAATAGGATAGAACCAACGCAATAGTTTGCGCATGCTCATGCTGCAAAATATTCAATATCTGGTTTGGATCTGCTTTTCTCGCGAAATGAAAAGGTTTCACTTGCAAGCGGTTTGATAATCGTCCAATGGTTTCCATGGCTTTTTCTTTTCCGAGAGCTTTTTCCAAAATACTTCGAGCATAGCCCAGTCCACCCTCATTCAAATAATCCTGGCCTAACATCATGTCATAAAATTCATTGATAATAGCGTCTGTCTGACTGTTTGGTAATTGACGGACGTTCGCAATCTCCATCGTCAATAAATCAATTTCAGCTTCTGTTAATTGTTTAAACAAATCCACCGAAACGTCTGGTCCAAGCCCTACCAGTAAAACCGCCACTTTTTGTACGCCTGTTAATTCCTTTGTCGTTTTAACCATCTATTA
The DNA here is from genome assembly GCF_947501725.1 of uncultured Planococcus sp. Taxonomy (NCBI): domain Bacteria; kingdom Bacillati; phylum Bacillota; class Bacilli; order Caryophanales; family Caryophanaceae; genus Planococcus; species uncultured Planococcus sp. The sequence continues at coordinate 187,961 of NZ_CANMXD010000006.1, forward strand.
CTCCCCTATTCATCTGCCATCCATGATCGAAGCAATTTAGCAAAATCTTCAGGTCTTCCTTTAGCAAGTTTTTCAATTGTCTTTTGCTTTGGATTTGATTTCGAATTAAATACAGATAAATCGATTTCTTCTTCAAGTTCTACTTGATTCGACTTGGCCAATGCCTGTTCAAACCCTCCAAAATCATATTCCTCTTCAAAGATTTCTTCTTTTTTCTTTCTGCGAAGCAATAGGACTGCCACAATAATGATGATAAGGAGTACAATTGCTGCACCGATTACAAGAAGAAGATTATTCGGAATCCCTGCCAGGAACGTTGCTTCCGGCTCTTCGTCTTCAACTGCCGGACGCCCCTGGAATTCAGTTGCAAAGACAGAGATTTTATCTTCCAGTTCCGCCTCAGTTGCAGCAAATTCATTCATGCTCAATGAAGTACTCACCGCATTCTTCAATAGATTGCTTATGTCCGTAACGTTTTCCTGCGTTAAACTCGCCGGGTTTTCCGGAACTGGTGGTTCCACACCGACATTGATCGTAATATCATCGATTACATATGGACTCATTTCAATTTGGCGGTTGATCCGGTTGACTTCACTGTTGATCCGTTCTTCGGTCCGTTCGGATTCACTGTTGCCGGCACCATCCACACCAGGATAATTAGCAACTTCTGTTTCACCGGTTCCAGCCGCATCTTCTATCACTGTGCCTTCACTTGAATACGTTTCAACGATCCGTTCCACACTGATATCCAAGCCTTCATTGTTCTCGATATCGATAGGTTCAACCAACTGTTCTTCCCGCTTTTCTTTCGTGAAATCGATGTTCGTCATAACAGAGACAACCACTTTGTCCTGACCGAGAAGCAAGCCGAGCATTTGCTGCAGCTCCCGCTGAATATCCTGTTCGATGCCTTTTTGAATTTCACGATGCTGTTGGTAAACCGACAGATTGGTATCTGCCTGGTTGGCATCCTGTACTTCAAACACCTGGCCATTCTGATCCATGATGACAATCTGCTCAGCTGGTAAACTCGGTACCGATTTGCTGATCAAATGATACAATCCATTTATTTGTTTCTGATCCAATTGGAATGTCGAATCGCCTGTAACAACGATGGAAGCTGTTGAAGTCTGCTCTTCGTCGGTAATCCAAACATTTTCCTTCGGCAGCGTAATCATGACATTCGCTTCCGTCACACCATCAATCTGTTGAATTAAATACGCCAGTTCATTTTGCATGGCATCCCGCTCCACCACATCAAAATGGCGATCGGTCATTCCGAGACCCATGTTTTCACTGAATATGCCATAGTTCACATTGCCGTTTTTCGGTATGCCTTCCGCAGCCAAACTGACCTTCAAATTGGCCAAATGCTCTTGCGGCACACTGATCGTCTTGCCGTCGGCCGATACTTCCACCGGAATAGCCTGTTCTTCAATCGCGGTCTTGATTTCCCCCGCTTCCGCTGCGGTCAAATTTGAATACAGCACCGAAAAATCGGAGCGGCTGCTGAGAAAAACAAAGACAATCAAGACCAGCAAAGTGATAATAAATGAGCCGATTACAGACCATTTTGTTACAGGAGAAAAACTGGTCCATGACTCACGCAACTTCGTTTTATATGTCGAAAACTTCTCTTTCATCTAGTCATCATCCCGCCGGTTCTCATCATACTTGCATTCTCATCACTTCTTGATAAGCCTCGACAACCTTATTGCGGACCTGCATCGTCATCTGCAGCGACAAGCTGGCTTTTTGCGAAGCGATCATGACTTCATGTATATCCTGTACTTCTCCTGTCACCAATTGATTGGTCATTTTATCCGATTCGTTTTGTGCTTTGCTCACTTCTTTTAACGCATCTTTGAATATTTCCCCAAACCCTTCTACTTTGTTTTCGGGTTTCATTTTATCGAACAATTGATTTTGGATAAAAGGCGTCTGAATCTGGCTTATTTTTTCCATGGTGCCTCCTTAATGATTTAATGAGTTATTTTCCAATCTCTAAAGCTTTCATAAACATGCTTTTTGAAGCATTCAACGCTGTGACGTTGGCTTCATAGGAGCGGGTTGCGGACATCAAGTCCACCATTTCTTTCAATGGATCGACATTGGATGAACGGACATAGCCATCTTCTCCAGCATCCGGATGTTCTGGATCATAAGCCATCGTGAATGGTGTCTCGTCTTCTCTGATTTCCGAGACTTTAACACCAGAAACAGTTGTATTTCCTTTATTGATCACTGACTGAAGCTGATTGGCAAAAGGTGATGCACCGCTTTGTGACAGTTCTACCGTTTTCCGGCGGTACGGCATCCATTCGCCGTCCACCAATTCGGCGCGGTTGGTATTGGCGTTTGCAATATTGGCAGATACGACGTCCATGCGCAGTCGGTTGGCTGTCAGTCCGGAAGAACTGATATTAAATCCGTTAAACAAACTCATCTTTTTTATCTCCCTCCATTAATAACAGAGCTTAGACTATTGAGTTTCCCATTTACTCGTTCAGTGACAGCGTTGTACCACAACTGGTTTTTTGCTAGTTCAGCCATTTCAACATCCATGTCCACATTATTGCCGTTGTTATTGTATTTAGTGGAGTTGTTTGTCAAAACTTCCGTTTTTGTCATTGATCGTTCATTGCTGAACGACAGGTGTTGCTCGTTTGTTTTATAACTCGAAAGGCTTTGCTGATTCATTGCCGTATCTAAAGCCGCTTGAAAATCGACTTTTTTACTTTTGTAATTAGCCGTGTCCACATTGGCGATATTTGCTGAATGCACTCGTTGCCTTAAAGTTGACGCCGACAGCGCTTGTTCCATCGTTTCAAGGGATTTAGGGAATATACTCATTGATAAACTCCTTTTTTTTACATTTTATTTTAATAAAAATCCACCTTAAAAAAAGGTGGATTTTTATAAATCTACCATTTTTGGTAACCCGGCTGCCATATACACTGTGTAGTTAGGCCCGTGGCTTTGCGTCTTTATCTTTCGAATAAGTTTGCCATTATCACAATGATTTAATCTATTTTATTTTCAAACTCGTCATTTCGTACTATTTTCAAAAATTAATAACAACGTGATAGTATCATGTTTATATAATTTTGTATATTTTTCTTTTAAATGTTTTTTTAATGTTAAATTTTCCATATTAATCTAAAAGTCTCTATTTATATTCCATTTTAAATGTTATGCTACGCGAGAAATAATGAAATAGTTTTTGAGAGGAAGAACTCATATGTTTCGTGGATTATATACTGCTACATCAGGAATGATGGCCAATAATAGGATGCAACAGGTCTTAACCAATAACCTATCAAATGCCAGTACTCCCGGTTTCAAAGAAGATCAAACAGTCATGCGCGCTTTTCCCGATCAGTTGATTAAAGCAATTGAAGCTGGTAAAAAAGGTACAATAGTCCCCCAAAATATTGGGACTTTGACCACGGGTGTATATGCTCAGGAAGGAATTCCTTCTTTTTTGCAAGGACCTTTAAAAGAAACCGGTAATTTGACGGATTTGGTGCTGATGGATGAATTATTGCCTGCAAATCCGGAAACCCAGAAAAAAGGAACTATGGTTTTTGCAGTAGCTGCAGATAATGATGAAGTGCGCTACACGAAAAACGGAACCTTCGCCGTGAATGCCGAAGGGACATTGACAACCAGCGATGGATTCGCAGTCTTGGATGCAAATCAGCAACCGATTCAAGTTGGTTCAACTGACTTCACAGTACAGGATAATGGACAAATTATGTTAGCGGATGGCACACAAGCCGGCCGTCTATGGATTGGCCATACTGAAAATCCGGACCAATTTGTAAAAGAAGGACAGAACCTTTTGCAATGGGCCGGAGATCCGGAAGGCACTCCACAATTCTTTGATAATGTTGCTTTGCTGAATAATACGGAGAGCTTTGTAAAACAAGGATTTATCGAACAATCGAATGTTGACTTGACCCAGACGATGACAGACATGATGACGACTTACCGAGGTTTTGAATCGAACCAAAAAGTGATACAAGCCTATGATCGCAGTATGGAAAAAGCCGTCAATGAAATCGGTCGCGTATAAGGAGGAATTGGTTTTCAGTGAGTATCCAAATGAATACAGCAAGCAATACCATGGCTGAACTGCAAAAAAAGATTGACTTGATCGGCAATAACATTGCCAATGTAAATACCAATGGCTATAAACGCCAAGAAGCGAGTTTTTCTGATGCACTTGTACAATCCATTGAAAAGCAAGTTGGTCAGCAAAACGAAGTTGGACGAACTACACCTTATGGATTGCGCATCGGTGCCGGTGCAATTCTTTCCCAAACTGCAACCCGTAATGAGCAAGGCTCTATTCGACAAACAGATCGCCCGCTCGATTTTGTGATCCAGGGCGATTCCGCATATTTCCGTGTTGCATCAGAAGACAATACCTTTTATACAAAAGAAGGCTCTTTTCAGGTACAACCAATCTTGAATTCAAATCAAGTAAGCCTTGTTACTGCGAACGGAGATGCCGTTCTTGGAGCCAATAATCAGCCGATCACTTTTGATGCTGATTATGATTCCATCCAGTTAAATGGAAATGGGGCTTTGGAAATCTCCTTTAAAGATCCCAATAAACAACCAGTTGAAATCCAATTGGGCATCGCACAAATAAACCGGCCCAATTCTCTCGAAAAAATTGGCGGTAACCGTTTCAGCCTGACGGGTACCGAAGCAGAACAACTCGTCAACGGCAATTTGCAGCTGATTGATTTATCGCAGCAAAATGACGGTTCCATCTCTATTAAGCAAGGCGCTTTGGAAGCCTCCAATGTTGACCTTACCGATGAAATGACTGAATTAATTTCCACCCAGCGATTGTTTCAATCACAAGGAAGAGCCATTTCCTATGCTGATGATATGATGGGCTTGGTCAATACAATAAAAGGATAACGAAAAAAGAGCAGATGCCCCGCGGGCGTCTGCTCTTTCGCAATTTAATTCCTTTATCTTAAAAAGTCCATTAAACTCGGCTGGATTATTTTTGATGATGCAGCGAGGCTTGCTTGGTAGACGCTTTCTTCGCTTGTTAACTTGATGATGGCTTCAGCATAGTCGGTATCCTGCAATGTTGACAGCATGGATTTGAGCTCCAAGTTGCTGTCCAACAAGCGATTCTCCACCGCTTCCAAACGATTTTGGCGACCCCCATTTTCGGCTGTTACCGTCAGAAGCCGTTCAATTCCACCATCGATCTTATCCAAGTCCACTTTTTCATCAGATTTCAAGCTATTCACCATTTCATTCAAAGTCTGAAACAAGTTTGTTTCGTCATTAGCATTCCCAAATAATTTATCTGGCGTGACGCTCGCTTCTATAGTGACGTTATCGCCAATAACAATCGTTTTTGCAGCCACTTCAAAAGTTGTCGTTAGATAAGAATCGGATTTCGGATACGGTGCTTGGTCAGTATTTTTTCCGTTGAACAAAAAGTCTCCATTTACTTTTGTATTAGCGAATTCTCTCACTTGTTCGGTCAATTGTTCAACTTCTGCTGCAATCGCTTTTCTGTCTGAATCGGACAAAGTGTCGGTATTACTTTGAACGCCCAGTTCCCTCACACGCTGCATAACATTGACCATCGCATTAATATTTTGATCGGTTTCTTCCATCCATAATTTCGCTTCGCCAGCATTTCGTTCAAATTGCTGATTGGCAGCTAATGAACTTTTCAAGCTCATCGATTTACTGACACCATTCGGATCGTCCGATGGCCGGTGAAGCAGTTTGCCAGTCGAAACCTGATTATTGACTTTTTCAAAACGGCTCAAGTTTTGATGCATATTTCGTACTGAATTTTGATTGAGCATTTGGTGTGTGACTCTCATTCTGCTTCCCTCCACGTTCCTTCAGTTATCAGACGCCCATCCGGTTTATGATGGTATCTAACATTTGATCCGTCATCGATACTAAGCGAGCTGCCGCATTATAAGAATGCTGGTATTTGATGAGGTTTGCCATTTCTTCATCCAGTGAAACACCAGTCACGGACTGTCTTCGATTTTCTGTTGCCAATAAAGTTGTTTCGTGATTAACAACGGAGTTTACAGCAGCTTGACTTTCAGCGCCCAGTTTGCTGACTAATGAACGAAAATCAGTTTTAGCTGACTGTGAGCCGCTTTCCATTGTTGCAGGAATCTTCGGATTTTCCATACTGTAGTTAACTTTAACAGTTGAAATATCAAATTCAGCTGTATTACCTGTAAATAATTGGCCATCCTTACCGCCTGCCGCCGACATGCCGTTTGCCGAAACAAAACTTTCAACAACTGCATTCATTTCCTGATGGTATTTATCAGCGATTTGCAGCGACTGGCTGAGACCGGCAAGCTTGCCTCCGTATATTTCATTTTCTCCAGTGCCGACTTTGTAATCAATTTCATTTACTTGGGTTCCTGTAACCAATGCTGCATCTGTCGACTTTAACTTGATGCTGTAAGAGCCATCTGCTTTTTCTTCGACTTTGACTGACATCAGCTTCGACAGTTCTTCAACCGCAGCATCGCGTTTGTCGCGCAAATCGTTTGCTTGGCTGCCACTGCGGACAATACTGCTATTTAAATCGGCTATTTGCTTCAAGTAAGCATTGGCTTCTGCGACTGTCGACTGCGATTGTTGAACCAAATCGCTTTTTAAATTTTCCATTGAAGCATTCATCGATTGAGCAACTTCTACAAAAGCTTGAGCACGCTCTTTAACGACGGCCTGTGCTGATAAACTTGTAGGTTCATTTCCAAGGTCCTGCCAAGCATTCCATAACTGATCCATGGCTGAGTTTAAGCCCGTATCGCTAGGTTCGTTAATTACCGTCTCAAGCCGATCCAAAGTCGCCTGTTTTGCTTCCCACTGACTTAAGGTTCCTGATTGATCGCGATGCTGCTGATCAAGGAATTGATCTCTTACACGTGTAATCGAGTCAAGGTTGACACCCGTTCCCAACTGTCCGGAGTTTGCTCCGCTATTCGTCCAAATATCAACAGATGCTGACGCACTGGCGTTTACTTGTTGCCGCGAATAGCCTTTTGTATTGACATTGGCGATGTTTTGTCCAGTTGTAGCAATGCTTGCCTGCCCAACGGATAACCCACGCTTCCCTAACTCTAGACCGTGAAAAGATGAGACCATTATTTCCCCTGCTTTCTAAAAGTTCTTAAGCTCTTGTATCGAAAAAGCCCTGATTATTTGTCTGCGCTTTTTGCTGTCCGACTGGTGACTGATAATTAAAATGCTGTTGCTTCGACTTCGTTACTTGGGTAATCATATGTTGAACAAAGCTCATCGAGTCTTCAAGGATTTTTTCATTAACCTTGTTTTTTGCCTGCAACTCAGTCAAAAGCATTTGTAAAGTTTTCAATTGGGAGTGAAGCTCTTTTTTTACTTTTTCATCTGAAATCTGTTCAGTAAATTCACTGAACGTCAGGCCAGGATGTTCATTGAGGACATCTGCCATTAACTGCTGGCGCTCGTCCTCCAGTTCGCCCAATTGTTTAATAAGCTTGGACTCTTCTTTCACCAACTCAGTTAGTTCATCCACTTTACGTTCAATTAACACAGTTTGTTTCCGTTCAGCATAGCGAATCAACTGTTTCTGCAGACTGATCAATTCGTCCAGCGTCGTGACGACTAAATCCAGCATCCGACACCCTCCTCTTTTAAGAGCTTCATTCTACTTATCAAACCAGAATTGATGGACTTTATCAGCTACCTTATCAACGTCGACTTGGTATTCACCCGCTGCGACCTGGGCTTTCAAAAGCTTTATCTTTTCCTGTCTTTCGATATCCGCTGTTCCATTTTTTTCAAACATGGCTTTTGCCTGATTTGAAATTTGCAGTTCGTCTTCTTTTTGTATCGGTCTCGCCTTCGCTGCGGGAGTAACCTGCAGCTTTTGATAAGCTTGTATAAAGGAAGAACCGTTTGTTTTGTCGATATTCATTCCTTCACCGCCCTAACTTTTTTTATTTTCTTAGCTTCCAATATTGTGCGTTTGCAGAAACGCTTACAGGGTTCCTAGCCATTTGCTCTCTAAACTGATCTGCTTGAAGTGATTTGTTGAGCTCTGTTGAAAATTTATTGGCACATTCGGTACATAAACTCTCTCTTTTTATTACCTTACCACACTGTGAACACGGGTAACCCAGATTCGGATAATCTGCTGCATACAGACGCCCATCGCGAATAAATTCTTTAATCCGCTTTTTCGAAACCTCAACGGCTTCACTGACTTCAGCAATCGTCGCCCCGCGGTTCTCTTCGGCTTTCAAAAACTCTGCTACGAGTTTAAATTGCTGCTCGATATCCTTGTAGCAATCCAGGCAGTAATCTGAATAGCTTTTATTGAATAGCCTGCCGCAAATACTGCAATTTTCTAACCGGCTTGCCTGCATTCACTTCACCTTATCTCTTCTATAATATTTATATCGGCAGTTTCAGCCAAATGTTTAGCAAAATCGAAAATTACTGCACTTTAAATTCTGTTACCAGCACACGTTCTACGTTCCCTTTTTCTAGCATTTCATTCAACTTTGTCGTGAGCTGCTCTTCAAGCGCTGCTATTCCATCCTTGCTGACAAGATCTTCTTTCGTAAAACCTGCAATTGTTGATATTATGGCCGCACGAACCTCGGAAGTGCGTTTTTCTGTTTCTTCTTTTGCTTTTTCATTGTCCAAAGCAATATTGAATTGAACAACAGCGAAATTGCTGGCAGATGCAAGATTCGTGGTGATGATATCCGTGTCGATGCTCAATTCCACTAATTCCTCTGCAGTTAAGGCTTTTTCTTCGGAGCTTGAGGTCTTCTGCGAAAAGAAGAAAGCAGCACCCACCCCAATAACTGACGCTAAAATGATGATAATAAAAACATTTTTAAATTTTCCCATGCTGCATACACCTCTTAATCTATGATTTCTTTTTGATAAGGAGAGATCAATACTTCCACCCGGCGGTTTTCCGCTCTTCCCGTTTCGGTATCGTTTGAAGCAATTGGCTGATACTCACTATAGCCGGTGGCACTAAATTTACGCGGATCCAACTTTTCATTTTCAAGAAGAATTTTCATAAAAGTGATGGCTCTCGCTGAGCTCAACTCCCAATTAGTTGGGAATTCCCGGGTGCCTGTTGGAACATTATCAGTATGCCCCTCTATATAAATCATCCGCGGTGTATCGGTAATCAATAAATTTGAAATTTCTTTTGCCACTGTTCTGGAATCTTCAAAAATTTCGGCCTGACCTGATTGAAAAAGAACACCTTCCGTTATCGTCAGCATCAGTCCTTTTGAAGTAAGCTTTGTTTGAAGTCTTGGAGACAACCCTTTTTCGTCAATATACCCATCAATTTTCGCTTTGAATTCTTTCAGTTCTTTCTGATCTTCTGCCCATGACATTTCTTCTTGGCCTTCAGTTGTTGAATCATCGGTCTTCAACTCTTCAATTGGAGGCGTTACTTCCATACTTTCAGTCGGCGCTTCCTTTTCCAGAACACCAGTCCCGCCTTGCAGCTCACTATTAAAAGAACTGGAAATCGCTTGGAATTTTTGAGAATCTACTTCACTTGCCGCAAAAAGGACGATAAATAAGGCAAGCAGCAATGTTAAAATATCCGCATACGGCAATAGCCAGGCTTCATCTACATGTTCTTCGTGTTTTTTTTTACGCTTCAACACGAACACCTTCTTTGTCTTTTCCTCTTGTTTCTGCTTCAAGGACGCGATCTTTTACCGGTAAATACGTCAGCAGCTTTTCTTCCACTGTACGGACTGGCAGACCGCTTTGTACGGCTAATATCCCTTCCAGCATGATCATTTTCATTTTCGCTTCTTTTTCGGATTTCCGTTTGAGCTTGTTAGCAAAAGGATGCCACAGTACATAGCCCGAGAAAATCCCGAACAAGGTCGCGATAAAGGCCGCGGAAATCGATTTTCCAAGCAATGCCACATCATCCAAGTGTCCGAGTGCCGCAACCAATCCGATAACGGCACCAAGAACTCCTAATGTTGGCGCATAAGTGCCTGCTTGCGCAAAGATCTTTGCACCCAGTTCATGACGGTCTTCCATCGCCGCAATCTCTTCTTCCATCATTTCACGGATGTATTCTTGAGACTGGCCGTCAACGACCATTTTCAATCCACGCTGTAAAAACGGATCTTCTACTTCGTCTGCTTTTTCTTCCAAAGACAATAAGCCTTCTTTTCTCGCCAGCATCGCCCATCCTGTAAACATGGGAATCATTTCTTTGACAGTAGCCATTTTTGATTCGCTGAAGATGACTTTAAATAAACTCGGAATCTGTTTAACTTCTTCCATCGGAAACGCGACGAGAATACAGGCAATCGTACCGGCAAAGATAATGACTAATGCTGCCGGGTTATATAAAGCGATTGGACTGGATCCTTTTAAGATCATTCCACCGATCAAGACGGCAAATCCAAGTATTATGCCCACCCATGATGTCTTATCCACGTTCATACCTCATTTCATCTTTATACATACTTGCTACACCTCGTTTAGAGCATAGCTTTCGCAGGAGATTAGCCAAAAAATACTTTTATTCTTGCTTCACTCAGCTTATAGGATCAAATTAATTATTTTTAGCTAATGCCATTGCTTCTTTCCAAGTGTTGCGCATATCTTTCATCAGCGTCTCCACTTCTTCGAGTGCTTCTGGATCGTTTTTCATATTAGCGTCCAGCAGGCGGCTGTACATGTATTCATACATCTGAGCTAAAGCAGCTGACATTTCAATATTCAAGTCCAGCGTAATGCGGAGTTCTTGAACAATGTTTTGTGCTTTGATGATGTTAGTGTTCTTTTCTTCAAAATGTTTATCTGCCATCGCACGTTTTGCCATTTTCATAAATTTCAGGCTGCCGTTGTAGAGCATCAAAGTCAGTTCTTGTGGAGATGCTGTCATTACTGAATTCTGCTGGTAGGCCTGGTAAGGATTAATTGTTGCCACGTGTTGTTTTCCCCCTCGATCTTAATTCCGTTTATCTATGAATGAACCTTCAGTGGATACGGTTTGATAAGCGTTGCTGTATTTTTTTGATATTTCTTTTGTTTGAGCGATGCGATTGATCTGTGCAAAAAAGGAGTGGTGCAAGTCGTTGAGCAAGAGATGAAGCTGTTGATCGATTTCCTTTACTTGCTCAATGATGGACTGCTCTTCGGCTGTCCACTGGAAGTTTTTTTGTTTCATAAAAGTTTCCAATTGGTTAATAGCTTGTTGGCGCCGATAAAATATACTCTCAAGTGCTTCAACGGTGCCTTCATCATTCGCTTCCATTCGTGAATTGATGTGCTTTGCTTTTTTATAAAGTTCCTGTGTCTGTTCTAGAAATGCATACATAATTGTTTTTGAGCTCATTAAGCGCCACCAAACATGTTCTGCTGCATCCAAGCGCTTTGCGAGTTCATCTGGCTTAACGCTTTCTCCATTGCTGTGAACTGCTTCCAATAGCGGTCTTCGACGCGCGTCAGGCGATCCTGCCAGCGGCTGATCTCATCGTTCATCTGCTTGATTTTTTTGGAAAGCGTGCTATTGTCGACTGAGCTTGAAGAGCTTCCAGCTTTTTCGCTGAGATTTTTGACGACGTTGTTTAAGGTGTCGTAGACTCTTGCCCCAACTCCGTTCCCTGCTGCATCCCGGGTCGTGAACAGCGCCATCACTTCATCCGGTTTGTCGGTTAGTGCTGCGCTTAGTTTTGCTTCATCAATGAACAGTTTACCGCCTTCTGTATAGTTTCCTGTATTGATGCCAATTTGGGATAAGTGTTTGATATTGCCGTCTGCAATACTTCCTACACTGTCCATAAAGGCATTTCGCAGATCCTTCATGGCGGATTTCAATACTGGATCGTTGCGCAGTAAGCCGCTCCTTGCTTTGTCTTCCCATAATTCGATTTCGTTCTCTGTCATGTCCTTTTTCTGTTCATCAGACAAAGGCTGGAAATCCGGATAGCGCTTTTCGACCAGCTGCTTTTGCAGGGTTTCGATGGTTTCGTTGTACTTATCAACGAAGTCCTTGATCATCGCTAATGGTTTTTCAGGATTGGATTGAACATTGATTGTTGCCTCTGAACCTGCCTGCAAGAGATTGATTGTCACCCCGTTGACGGTTGTCTGGTTGGTTTTTAACCTTTCGACTTTGATATTATCAAACATGATTTCGCCATCCGCTGCTCCGATGCCCGCTGCTGTATCACTGCCGTTATTAATAATTTTGTTAGCCAATGCAGGACTTGTTGCTGTTCCGTCTACATTCTTAAACTCCATTGTAAAAGCCTGATCAGCTCCCATATTTTTAGTGGCTATGAAAAAACGGGATGTTGTATTGTCAAAGCTCGCACGCAAAGCCGGGACTGAAGCTGCTGTTTTATCCTGTAAATTTTTTGCTATATCTGCAAACGTATCAGTGCTTGCGACATCAATACTTACACCACTTACATTAATTTTTCCGGCGACACCAATTTGGTCAGTCGATTTTGCAGCAGTGCCTGCCGTATTTGTAATTCCGAGTGTCGAATTCAACTTCGCTCCACTTGCGACACTCGTAACCTGCACTTTATAAGAACCGCTCATTGCATTAGCTGTCGTCGCAACCGTAAAACTGTTTGGAGCCGGTGACGTGGCACCGTAGGAGTTGAATGATGACTGCAGGCGCAAGTTACTGGCGCTTGTCTGTAGGTTCTTCATGGCCAAGTTGGTATCCCGGAACGCTTCCTGTTGCCATTCTGTAAAGGTTTTTTGCTGCATTAATTTATCTAAAGGCATTTTTTGAATCTTCATCATGTCTTTGACGATTGATTCTGTATCCATGCCTGATGCTAATCCGCCTACGCGCATATTCTGTTCACTCCGTTCTTATAATTTTTCATCCACAATCAGGCCCGCCAGCTCGGCCAGCGATGCATACATATCTAAGAATTTTTTATTGGGAATTTCCCGCAGGACCTCATCTGTTTTTGAATCGATCACCTGAACATAATAGACCTCCAACTTTTCATGCAGTTGGAATTTCACATTTGTCGAGCTCGGTTCTAAAAACTTATTCATGTCCTCTACTTTGTCGCTGATCATTTCTTTCGTAATGGATTTATTAATATCCAAAAATTTATTTTCTTCAGGAACTGGCGTTTCCTTGGAAGCTACTGGATTCGGTTCGTTAATTTTTGGAAAATGAGGAATTGACTGATTTACTACTTCCATGATTGCCACTCTCCTAATCTTCCAGTTTGTTTAAAAGGCTCTCTATATTAGTTATCGGCAGAATATGCGGTTTTTTTAGCAATAAATCAAAAAAAATAAGACAGGTCTATGAAAGACTTGTCTTATTTCATGTGAGCTTAGAATAATAATTGCTGACGCCCTGTGTCCAATGGTTATTTAACCCTGTCGGATCATTAGCGGCTCCTACCGGCGCGTATTTCGCTCCGATTTTCGCAATGGTGTCTTTGCCTTGATTCAAATAGTTCTGGCGCAAGTTACGAGCCATGTCAAAAATGCTGTCTTCCACAGAAGCATAGCTCCGCAGGCCGTTCTTGCCCATCATGCCGGCAACGTTGTTTTTGTCATTGACCGCGCGCGATGAGCCATTGCCAGTTTCATGAATGGCGATAGCTGACAATAAATTCGGATCAAGGTCGTATTTTTTTCCAGCATTGATAAAGTGAGCGGCTGTTCCACTCAACTTGCCTTCCAACGTGTTATCCAGCTTGATAAATTGCGTCGGCCGAAACTTCAAGTCGCTCTTATCTGTTGCTGCGGTTGGAACTTCTTGTGTGTTGAGCGGCGGAATTGTCAGGGTCGGGTTATAGGAATTGGTTAATGGTGCCGTGAGCGGCGTAGTCAAAGACGGCAATGCTGCCTGAACGCCGGTTTGCGGAGCCTTCCCGACATCTGTTTGTTCCATACTTTCCATCATAGCGTTCATCAGCATCGCAAAAAACGTGCTCGGGCTTGTCGAACTGCCGATGGAATTGCTGCCGCTGTCGGTCTGGCTTAAAGCAGGCATCGACTTTGCCATCGTGGCGATCGTATTATATAGAAAAAGATTAGAAGATATCGGACTGTTCAATCGGTTCTCACACCCTTTGCTTGAGTTAATCTTGTTTAGTGTACAAGATTATGAATGAAAAAAGAATAGGATAATTGTGGGAGGAAAAATTTGTTCTTAAATTAAAGTCAGAAGATTTTAATATAAATTAGACACCATTGAACATTTCAGTATTCAACAATTAGATTATCGAATTTGGAAATTAAATCTATTGCCTTCTACTTTCTATTTTAATCAAACAAATTCTTTACTGCTATCTCCATCGCTTCCTTTGTTAACACAAATGTTCGATCACTTTTACAATTCCAGCGGAGATAAAATTATTTCCTTAGAAATACTAAAACTAAGTAAATCTCCCATGTTTCTAACAACGTTATATCTAGATGACGGCTCCTTATCCATATCTGTCAGTAAAAGCGACTTAAAGAAAACCATTTACTTAACACCCCACATTTATCTATACTTGCAGTCTCTGTCCCTTAAAGATCTACGTAAATTGAAATTGCACATCAGCACTCATTTTGGAGTTGAGTTTAACACTAGTAAGAGACCTGATGGCTTTGGCTGTATATTAAAAACGACAAAAGTCAGTGAAACAATGAAGTTTTTAAAAATAGTTGGCGAGGCATCCAGAGACTGTCCCTCTATGTATCACAAAACAGACTGGGATTTTCGTTTTCTTAAAGAAATTAAAAGATATAAAGAATCTCACCCAGGATACGAAGTAATTGCGAGTTCGTCTGATCGGAGAAAAAACTACACTGATGAAGAATGTAAACTGCTATGCAAAGTGAAAAAAGAAGGCAAAACCGATAAAGAGATTGCAGTTCAATTGAATCGAACTTATTGGTCTATCGTCTACAAATGGGCTGAGCTTCGACAAAGTAATAGTTCTTCTATAATAATCGGATGAAAAAAAGATCTCAAAAATATGAGATCTTTTTCTTATTAAGCTCTAAAATCAATCGAGTTACCAACATGAGGCTGAACAGACCGCTCCAGCATCTTCACAACATCCTGACCATTCGTCTCCGCCTGATCTATCGTCTTTTTCATAATCGATACATTCGCTTCAGTCCGGACATTCATTTGGCTCATTGCCATCGATAACGCAGCGATATCCATTGGATTGCCTCCTTATAAAAAAAGGAGCCTAAAATCAGGCTCCTTTGAATTCTTAAAATTAACGCAGCAATTGTAGTACTTGCTGTGGTGCTTGGTTGGCTTGCTTTGCCGCTATGTCTTTCGATCATAGAATAGACTATATCTTCACCCTCTACTTGAGGGGCTGGGCACTTCGAATGGCGCTTGCCACCCTACGGATTTCATCGCCATAGCTTTCGCCTTAGACGGTCTATCCTAGTCGTTGAACCTTCCCCAGAGTTTCCTCACAGGAGCTTGGCTGCTGATTATCCATTGGTTCATCCTCATCATTTTCAAACCATCACGCCGACCGTTTCCAGTTACGTTGTGGTTGATGGGGCTTTAGGAAGTTCCAGCAATTCACCCAGTTATACTCTAACCCGTTACCCGGTTAGACGCCCTAGAATCAATTATCTCAACAGTTGTAATACTGATTGAGTCATTTGATTGGATTGAGCCAGCATCGCTTGTGATGCTTGTGCAAGAATTGAGTTCTTTGTTTGTTCCATCATTTCTTTCGCCATGTCGACATCACGAACTCGTGATTCCGCAGCTGTAAGGTTTTCTGCTGATGTATTTAAGTTATTTGTCGCGTATTCCAAACGGTTTTGATTAGCTCCTAAGTTAGAACGTTCTGCTGAAACTGCTTTTATGGCATCGTTAATAGTTGTAATTGCTGCCGTTGCTACTCCAGAAGTTGAAGAAATATCAATAGCCTCAGTTGCTTCATCGTCAGTTGTAGCGATTGCTAGCCCAGTTAAACCTGTCATGTCAGCAAAGTTAACCGTAATTTGTTGGCTTTCATTCGCTCCAACCTGGAATGTAAATGAACCATCTCCGTTCGGCCCGCCTACGCCAGTCAACAAATCTTGACCGTTAAACTGAGTATCTTTAGCAATACGGTTAACATCCTTCGCCAACTGATCTGCTTCATTCTGAATTGCTTCACGATCTTCTGTTGTATTCGTGTCGTTTGAAGCTTGTACAGCTAATTCACGCATGCGCTGAAGAATATCTTGCGTTTCATTCAATGCGCCTTCTGCTGTTTGAATTAAAGAAATACCATCTTGAGCATTTCGAGAACCTTGTTCCAACCCGCGAATCTGTCCGCGCATTTTTTCAGAGATCGAAAGTCCAGCTGCATCGTCTTTCGCGCTGTTGATGCGAAGTCCAGAAGAAAGCTTTTCCATGCTGTTCATTTGTGCGCTTTGAGCAGAGCCCATTTGGCGGTGAGTGTTAAGTGCTGCGATATTGTGGTTGATAATCATTGTGTATTACCTCCGTGTAATGTTTTTTTGTTTTTTGCAAGCGCCCAAATCCTTTTGAACTGCCTTACAGTAGTTATATCGGAGGGGTTTAATAAATGTTTAGCGTTTTTTGAAAGTTTTTCTTTTTTATTTTGGATCCATGTAAAAAGCCTGCAAAATCTACAGGCTTCCACTCTATTTCTTCTTCATACTCAAAAAATCACTCAAGTTAATGACGTTCGAAGTCGCCTGCTTGTTCTCTTCCTGAATCTCCAGGTACACTTCTTTCCGGTGGATGGTCACTTGCTTCGGTGCGTTGATGCCGAGTCGCACCATGTCGCCTTCTATGGAGGTAACCGTGATTTCAATGTCGTCGTTGATAATGATTGTTTCGCCTTTTTTACGTCCCAGTACTAACATCTCTTACACCTGCCTTGCAGCGGTGTCGCCGCTCTGAAATAAAACCTGCTTGATCTGGTAGTCTTTATTGTTCAACACAATTTGCATGCCGGTTTGTTTCTTATTGTTGATGACCAGCGGAGCTTTTAAATTCGTCGTCGCTCCGCTGATGTCGCCTTTCACAGAAACAGTCGTCAACACAATAGCATCTGCCGGATCTTCCAGCTGCAGCCGCTCCACCATCTGCTCTTCCAGCTTGATGTCGTAGTCCTTGAAAAACGTAAACGGATCGACCAGGAAGAAGCTGACTTCCACCGCTTCCACCGACTGCAGGAAAAAGAATGGCGATTCGCCTTCTGCGTCCGCTGGAATCAATACATATTTCTTATATTCGTCAAACCCTGGAATTCCTTTATCAAACGTAATGACACGTTCTTCTGCCAGTTCTACTTCACCGAATTGCTCTGTTTGAACTTTCATGCCCAACTCCCTTTCCGTAACAAAAAAATGCCTCTTAAGATAAACATATCTCAACAGGCATTTATTAACAATCAATTTTTAATTAACTCCATCTACTGGAAGCCATTCAACTCGCCTGCTCTTCAATCTCTAACTCTTCTCTTAACCGAATCCGCACCAATTCCACAGCGCCGTCGATCCCTTTCAAGACAGCAGAAAACTCTTCCAGCTCTACGTCAGCCCTCGCCAGCACTGCCGCTGACATCGGCTGCGCCAATACTTCGCGGCTGATGATGACGTCATTGCCTTTACCCTGACCCTGGATACGCGCAGCGATATTGACGGTTCGACCGAAATAATCAAGGCGGTCGTTGGAATTGACGGCGATGGCCGCTCCGCTGTACAAGCCAAGCCGCAACACCAGGTCTTCATTCGCGGTGTCATTGAACGCTTTCAGGTTTTTCTGGATGGCCAAGGCCGCCTTCAACCCGTCCTCCGGTTTATGGAAGACTGCCATGACGGCGTCGCCGATGGTTTTCACGACGCTGCCGGAATTCCGGGTGATGTGTCCGGTCAGGAATTCGAAATGATTGCGCACCTGCCCATAAGCACTCGAGTCGCCGATCGTTTCATACAGCAACGTGGAGCCTTTTAAGTCGGTAAACAAAATTGTCACGTGATCGATGCCTATTTTCTGGCCGGGCGACAGCACTTCAGAAGAAAATAGGTCCCTGAACTCCTGCATCGCCGTTACTTTGGCGGCGGTTACGGCCTGTTTGTTCCAGTCGGAATGCTCCAAAGCGACGACGATATCCATAGAACTAGAGTTTTTGATGAACACTTCACCTGAACCCGATACCGATTCCTGCGACCAGCCCCGATCGGAATAATCCAGCGAACCTACTTCAGCGTTATTGTCTACTATTACTCGATCATTCGCTTGCAGCACCCGCAAGCGCAGCGGATCTTCGCCCTCGGGAATTGCAAAGCGCGCGGTCTTTCCTTTTTCGATGACCTGCTGCGCTTTGACATGCGGCGTGATCATCGGTCCCCCGATGCAATACACTTCGGCATAAGCTTGGCGCACTGCGGGATGGACCGAGAAGTTCAGCTCGACATATTGATCGAAATTGGCGTCGTAATTGACGCCGCACAGGTCGCAATGAAACTGCTGTTCGAGTTGCGACAGCGAGCTGTGCTCGACTTTCGAGACCCGGCAGTTCGGGCAGATGACATTCCAGCTGAGGTTCAGTAAGCCCGCTTTTGTGGCGTACAGCAACACGCGCAAGGTGTCATCCAGATCTGCGTTCCATAGCTTCGCCACCTGCACCGGCTCGATTTGAGCGACATCGTGGTCGCCTTTGTCAGCCAGATATCGATGCAGCTTTTCCACATAGCCTCCATTAACCGGGGATTTGGCAAGCAAGCCCGATAGCCGGTCGAGCTCCGACAGATTGACTTTAGCCGTTACCGGTTTTTGCGGAGCTTCAAAAGCAATCGTTGCCCCGGATTCTAAATAATCATCCAAATAACGCATGATCTTTTTGACGGCCGGCAGACCGGTTGCCCAAATGGCACCGTAGCCCAATGGATTGAGCGGCACAAAATCCGCTGTCAGCTTGACCCGCGTTCCACCTTCTTCATTATCGAACAGCTCGACTTTTAAGGTGTAATGCTTGAGTGGACCAGTCAGGTAGCGGCGTTCGACCGTATAACTGTCGTTCTCCTGCCACTGGAACGGAAATTCCTGCCAAGAGATGGGTACGAGTCCCAGCACTTTGGCATGGGCTTCCCGGTAAAACACTTCCGCTCCGTCTTGCTTCGCCGGACTGAAGCTTACAGGAAACAAGCCGATATAGAGGTTCATGCGGTTATTGTCTGCAAGCAGCTGCCAGGCGGTTTTACGGTCTAGGGCATATTCTTTTTCAAGCACATAGGTTTTGGGCTTCATGTTGTTCACTCCTAGGAAATCACGATGGCAATGGCAAGCAAAATGAGATGGAAAATCTGGTCTGCCACAATGGACAGCCAGACCTTCTCGGGGCCTTTAGCCGTCTGGACCCGCTGGACCCAAAACAGCACAAAACCTCTTCGGTCCAGAATGATATGGCCGAAAAAAACAATGGCCAGTGCAGTGAGGGAAAGTCCCCCTGAGAGGGTGCCGAACACCGCGATGACGGCTGTATAAATAGAGACATGCGTCAATAGCGGCAGCCATTTAGTCGCTTTGTATTTAGCCATCCATCCGGTCTGCAGCAGAAAATCGCCGATCAGGTGGCCGATCAATAATGCATCAAATTGGCTCATAGCCGGTAGCCTCTTCCCTGTTGCTCTTCGTATTGCTCTAATCGATAATCGCAGCCCTCCAAAATTTCCGCGAATGCGTCCACTACCTGGCGATCAAATAAAATATCACGGCAGCGAAGCAGCTCTTCTGCCCCTAAACGGAACGACAGCCCTTTGCTGTAGGAACGCGCAGTGGTCATGGCGTCAAACGCATCCGCCACTCCAACGATCCGCGCAAACAACGGGATGTCTTCTCCGGCCAAGCCATGCGGATAACCGGTGCCGTCGAGCCGCTCGTGATGGGACAATGCGGTTTCAATCGCGCGCTCCATGGCGTCTTTCGGTTCCATATTGGACAGGATGTCTGCCCCGATGACCGTATGCTGCTTGATGGCTGCAAATTCCTCCTCCGTCAGCCGTCCAGGTTTTCTGAGGATATCATCCGTTATGCCGATCTTCCCGATGTCATGCAATAAAGCCGCTTTGTACAATTCTTCACAGGCCTGTGCATCGAATCCGAGCTTTTGGGCAGTCCATAACGAATATTTCGCTACCCGCTCCGAATGGCCCGCTGTATAGGGGTCACGCGCATCCAGCACCTTCGCCAGCGTACGGATCATGCTCAGCAGCATGCGCTGCAGTTCGTCGTACATCTGGCTGTTGTGGAGCGCCAGTGCGGATTGATTGGCGAGCGCGACTGCCAGGCTGATGTCCTGTTCGGAGAAAAAGGCGATGTCTTTTTTATTGAGTAGCTGCAACGCCCCCAGCACTTTGCCTTTGACCGCCAAAGGAACGGTGATCATCGACTTGGTCACAAAACCGCTGGAATGGTCCACGCGATGGGCCCAGTCAGGATTGACGGCTACATTCTCGATCAGCTCGGCTTCTCCTGTTCCGATCACTTTGCCGACGATGCCTTCGCCCAGCTCCAGCTCGATGTTGAGGATATCGGACGCAGAAGGCCCGTACGCCGCTGACGCCTTGATCTTTTGCTGTTCCTTGTTCAGCACCCACAAGGTCCCCGCTTCCGCACCCACGACCTGCACCATCTGCAGCAGAATGCTTTCAAGGACCTCTTCCATTTCTAAATTAGAATTCAATTGCTTTGAGGCTTCCAGCAAGGTCACCAGCTCTTGAACTTTGAACTCCAAATCCTTAAGTTGCGTCATGGATTTCCTCCGATAGCTTTTATTAATAAAAATGATTTATTTTTACGCTATATAAGTTGAACTAATAATTTTTAATAACCGATATTCCGCAAAACAGCTTGCTTGCCTGGGGGCTCGCGCTGAGCTAACTCGGGCTCGTCGCCCGAGTGGATCTCAGCACTTCGCTTGGCCCCCTGGGCGTCTGCGCTGTTTTGCTCCATATCTCCAGAGCACTCTCTCAGCGAAGGCGCGGCTCCAGTCGGCATACACGGATGGCGCAACTTTTTGTTGTCCATAGTGCCGAAGCGGTATAGGAATGATAAATCTTTAGTTTAATTTATATAATTTTATTGTTTCTTGTCGATCATATCCTTTAACAAACGATTATGCAATATTACCCATATTTTTTATTTTCAGCACAAAAAACCGCAATCTCCTCAATTTACGGGAGATTGCGGTTTTTCCAGTTATTCTGCTTCAACCAATTGCTTTAAATTCTCGAACATCAAGCTCCAGCCTTCCCGGCTTTGACGGCTGTAGTCTTCGCCGGTCTTTTTGACATCCTCTTCTGTCCAGTCTTCTTCATGCAGCACAGTAATTTCTTGGACAAATGCCATTTCACAGCTGTTTTGTACCATCGAAATCCATACCGTGATGCGGTCCTCCAAGTCGTTGAACTGCGGCATCTTGAAGCTGAACATCAGTTTATGCGGCGGCTTCAATTCGAGGTATTCGCCGATTGCGCGGTAATCCGTGCCTTCCCGGCGGTCGACGATTTCCCAGCTGCCGCCTGCGCGTAAGGAATTATTCGTTACCTGGTTGGTGGATTCAGTCGTGAAGAGCCATTTCTTCATCAAATCCGGGTTGGTCCAGGCTTCGTACACTACTTTGTCGCTGGCATTGAAACGGCGCGCCATCGATAAGGTTACTGTAGAAGTCGTCATCTAGATCATCCTTTCCGAATTGGATTAGATAGCCGTAAACTTTATTGCCACCAGTGTAACGCAGAACTTTTTCTCAGGCAATATAATCTTCTTTCGGGATATCGAAAGCTTTTCTTTTGGCGTAATAACGGCCTTTTGTGGCCACTGCCAGAACGACAGTCAAGATTGAAGCCAAGATCAATGCGAAGAACGCGGCGGTACTTTGCAGGAATGTGCCCATATAGCCGAGTGCTGCGATGGTTCCGAGTGCAGTCGGTGCGGTCAATGCCACAACGCCGACCGGGTTCCATTTATACAAGTTTCGCTGCCTGGATTCGTAATAGCCGGGGCCGATCTTCAGCCATTTTTTGACGACCAAAGCGTCCGTCACGAGAATCGATGCCCAGCTCATCAGGGCAACACCTTGAAAGGTCATCGCGACATCCAAATGTTCGACGATGCCGCCGAGCATTAAGATGATGGCAACGACACCTGAGACCACTACCCAGAAACGGCGTCCCGGGGAAAAGCCGAACATATTCTCAAAAAAGCTCGACAAGGACAGGGAGCTGCTGTAGATATTGGTGATGTTGATGCGGATTTGCGTCAGCATCGTAAACAGCACACCGCCAAGCCCAAGCAGGACGACGATGTAGACGCCCGGATTGGATTCGCCGAGTGTGACGCCGAACCAGATGCCGAGTCCGCCCATAACGCCAAAACAGAAAATCTGTGGAATAAATCCGATGGCGATCGAGCCGATTTTCAAGTCTTTCGGTTTCAGGAAACGCGCGTAATCGGAAGCGATCAACGCAGTCAGTCCCATGATACCGTGCTGCATACCGATGCACAACAGCAAGGCGGTTCCGCCGATCTGGACGCCTTCGGGCATATAGGTCCAGAAACTGCCATCAAATTTCGATGTGGTATTGAAAGCGACAACAATTGCCGCAACCAGGAAAATCGCAAAAACCGGCAGGGACCATTTTTGTAATTTATCCAATTGTTTGATGCCGAACCAGTTTAACGGGATGACCACTGAACCGAATCCGACAATTAAGAGCCATACGGGGACGGCGGGGAAATAAGCATGGACTGCAGCGACCAGGATCATGCCTTCAAATGCACAATACATGATAAAGTTCGATGCGTAGATTAAGGAAGTGAGTGAGGCTCCGATGTAACCGAATCCTCCGCGGGATAATAAATTGACGTTCATACCGGATTTGGCCGATAGGTAAACGATGATGGTTCCGAGGATGCCAGCGACGATGATCGCGTAGATGGCGGAAATGATGGCATTGGCGGCTCCGAATTGCAGGGCCATGACGCTCCCCATCTGGAAATAGAAGATGGCGGTCGCGATGCCGAAGGTGATATTGGTGATGCTCAGCCAACCCATTTTGCGTTCTTCCCGTGGAACACGGTCAAACGTGTAGTCGCCTGTTGTTTCGTCTCCATGGCTTTGTTTCTTTTTGACTACCTCTTGATCTGCAGTAATCTCAGATCTCATCTTATCAATTCCTTTCCTATTCAGTTTTCATTGTCCTTTGGGAATGCAGGTAGGCTTGGCCTATTCCCGTTCGCTTGCGTGGGTGGCTATGAGTGAGTCGTGCTGAGGTTGGAAGAGGAGGAAAGCTTAAACTTCATTCACAAAAGACAAAAAAATAGCGGACTTTCTCCGTCCAGGCTTAGAGCTGAAACGAATAAATTCCGTGCTTTCTTATTTTAGCATAGCATTCGACTCCATAGTTGCGCGCCGCCTCAGAGTCGTTCCTTAGCCTCGGCTTGCACCCATTTACTGGTTTCTGTTCTTAGAACTTAAGCCCCGCTCGGAACATCGATTTCGATTGTCGCGCGCATCAAAAAAGCCTCCGCAGGACAACCTGCAGAAGGCTCGTAATGGCTTCTTTCCTTATCTGACGCTTTCCAGCGCTTGTTTCACTGTTGCATAGGAATCCGTATCCAGCATATCAATTCCACTGTGGACGATGGTTTGGACA
The DNA here is from genome assembly GCF_947501725.1 of uncultured Planococcus sp. Taxonomy (NCBI): domain Bacteria; kingdom Bacillati; phylum Bacillota; class Bacilli; order Caryophanales; family Caryophanaceae; genus Planococcus; species uncultured Planococcus sp. Next base: position 211,667 of record NZ_CANMXD010000006.1, read on the forward strand.
AGGTCCGGGCGCAATCCGGCGATGACCACGTGAATGCCCATCAATTGGAGGGTGCCGCCGATCTGCTGGATCGACTGCGCGATATGGGCATCGATGGTCAAGACGCCTGAAAAATCAGTGATGACGTGATTGACGTTCATCTCCGCAATTCTCGGAATGACATTAGTGTTGATGTGGGCAATCCGGTAGCTGTCAATTACACCGATAAGCGGCAGCACCACAACGTCGTTGAGCACTGGCACGATCGGTGCCGACAAATTGAGCAGCTCCACCTGCTTTTCCGCCTGGTATCTTTCCGACAACCGCTCAAACGCATAGAAAGTTTCATTTAAACTGACATCCAGTATCGCATCAATGCCTCTGGTCGCTTTGGCACTTTCCACGACCGTCAATCCGAAATCCAGGCTGAGCCGTGTAAAAATCTCCGAGAACACCTGGCGCGTCGGTGGATAACGAACGACGATCTCTGAAATCTTGCCGCCCGAAGCTACCTGCATTTCGGCATTCTTTTTGCTCCACTCAATCAGTGAATCCGGAACTTCAATGCGCTCCCCTTCTGGAAGAGACTGTCCGAAAAACCCGAGAAGCTCAACGTACATGCTTGCAGCCTGCTCTTTTTCCCAGTCGGGAATTTCCAGATTCATCTCCTGCACAACTGATTCAACCACTTCCACTGACAACGATTCAGCATTCTCACTTATGTATTGGGAAAAGTCCTTAAACGAAGACATTCAGTTCACACCTTTTTTCTTTTGTTGCATTAAGTATACCATTTGGCACAGGAGAAAATGGAAAATCCACGGTTATTCTTTGACCATTCTTCAAAAAATTATTGTTCAATAATCTTAGAATTTCAGTTTTTTCTATATTAGTTATCTCGAAAGAACTTATCTGAAGGTAGAACCTGGAAAGCTAAGTACACACCTATTATCATTCTCTGCTCATATGCTATGCTCTTTTCTTTTATTCTGTAAAAACAAAACACCCCTTCGGATCTTACATCCAAAGGGGTGAAGCTGACACTATTATTCCACTGTTACAGATTTCGCAAGGTTACGCGGCTTATCCACGTCACAGTCGCGGTGAAGCGCTGCGTAATAGCTGATCAACTGCATCGGGATGACCGATACAAGCGGTGACAGCAGTTCGTTGACTTTCGGAAGCACCAGGCTGTCGCCTTCTTCCTGCAAGCCTTCCATGGAAATGATGCATGTGTGTGCGCCGCGTGCCGCCACTTCCTTAACGTTGCCGCGGATATTCAAGTTGACCGCTTCTTGTGTCGCAAGTGCGATGACCGGTGTGCCTTCTTCGATCAAAGCAATCGTGCCGTGCTTCAGTTCGCCTCCAGCAAAGCCTTCTGCCTGGATGTATGAAATCTCTTTCAATTTCAATGAACCTTCAAGTCCAACGAAATAATCCATGACGCGGCCGATAAAGAAGCAATTGCGTGTTGTAGACAGGTAGTCTGCAGCAATCTGTTCCATTTCTTCTTTCGAATCAACCTGTGCCTGGATGGCGTTAGCGACGATTCCAAGTTCCTGAACCAAGTCAAAACCGATATCGATGCCGCGCGCTTCCGCTGTCACTGCACCGAGGATAGACAATACAGCCAATTGCGCTGTATAGGCTTTCGTTGAAGCAACCGCGATTTCAGGACCTGCATACAATAGTAACGTATGGTCAGACTCACGCGACAAGGTAGATCCAGCAACGTTCGTGATGGTCAATGAAGCGTGGCCCATCTCTTTGATCTTCACCAATACTTGACGGCTGTCCGCTGTTTCCCCTGATTGAGAGATAAAGATGAACAATGGTTTTTCAGAAAGCAACGGCATGTTGTAGCCAAATTCACTTGAAACATGCACTTCAACCGGAATGCCCGCTAATTTCTCGATGTATTCCTTGCCGATCAATCCTGCGTGGTAGCTTGTACCTGCCGCAATGATGTGGATGCGGTCAGCAGCTTGCATGGCTTCCAAAATTTCAGGTTTAATGGTCAATTTATCATTTTCGTTTTGGTACGCTTGAACGATTTTACGGACAACCGCCGGCTGCTCGTCAATTTCCTTCAGCATATAGTGAGGGTAAGTCCCTTTTTCAATATCGCTCATGTCGATTTCTGCAGTGAATGGCAAGCGGCTTACCGCCTCGCCGTCCAACGTCAAAATCTCCACGCTGTCTTTGCGGACGATGACGATTTCCTTATCCATCAATTCAACAAACTGGTCCGTCAATTGAAGCATAGCCATTGCATCAGATGCTACAACATTAAAATCTTCGCCAAGTCCTACAAGCAATGGGCTTTTGTTTTTCGCTACGAAAATTGTCTGCTCTTCTTCCGCGTCCAATAGCGCAATCGCATATGAACCCTTCAGTAAGGTAAGAGCTTTGCTGAATGCTTCCTGTGTCGTCTGGCCTTCTTCTACGAATTTACCGATCAATTGAACGATGATTTCCGTATCCGTATCCGATTCCATCAACACTCCTGCTAAATAATCGCGTTGGATGTGGTGATAGTTTTCGATCACGCCGTTATGGACGATTGTGAAGCGGTCAGATGTATTCTGGTGCGGGTGAGCGTTGATGCGGTTCGGCTTACCATGAGTTGCCCAACGTGTATGCCCGATTCCCGTCGTACCCATCACTTCTTCTTCCACAACGCCGCGCAAATCCGCAATGCGTCCTTTTTCTTTAAAGACCGTTACGCCTTTGCCGTTGCGTACAGCAATTCCTGCTGAATCATAACCGCGGTATTCCAAGCGCTCCAAGCCTTTCAACAAAATTTCCTTTGAATCATTTTCTCCAATATACCCAACAATTCCACACATAGTCTAATTCCTCCGTTTTTCTGAAAATCAAAATGAGTGTTTGTCTAGTTCTCCAAACACTTCTGCTTGAGCCCATCCATCTTGTTGTCCAATCGATCACTCGACTGTTTTAAGAGTGGACATAACGACCGGGCTTCACGGCCGGAAGGGATCCGCCGAAATCTCGATACTCCTTCTCCTCGTCTACTGAAGATGACTGGTCCGTCCGATTTCTTCAGTACAGGCGCTATAATTGTTTTCCTCGCACTAACTTCTATCCCCCTTTTTCTGCGGTCGTAAACCGACTCTATCATCATACAGTCTCCACACAATCCCGTCAATTAAAGCATATAGTTACTTAGGTCTATATCATCATTTTTTTCCGTTAACTGGTTCTTTTTCCTTTTACTTTTTATACTTCATCTCATATACATAAAGAACAAAGAATCCATTTCTAGAGGACGCTTCAGTCGTTTGGCGGAAGATCAGATATAAGATTCACTATAAAAAGACCGTAAGCAAGAATGCTTACGGTCTTCAAATTATATTGTTCGATTAGCTCAATCCCATTTCGCTGCGGACAACTTCCGCAATGCGTTCTACATAGTTTTCACAGTCTTCCGCAGAAGCTGCTTCCACCATGACACGTACCAATGGCTCCGTACCGGATGGACGCACAAGCACGCGGCCGTTGCCGTTCATCTCAGTCTCGACGTCTCCAATGACAGCTGCCACTTTGGCGTTGTCCGTCACGGCATGCTTGTCCGTCACACGAATATTCACAAGTTTTTGCGGGAAGATGGTCATTTCAGAAGCCAGCTCAGACAATTTCTTGCCGGTGATCTTCATGATATTGACCAGCTGCAAGCCCGTCAATAAGCCGTCACCCGTTGTGTTGTAATCCAGGAAAATAATATGGCCAGATTGCTCGCCGCCCAGGTTATAATCATTTTTCTTCATTTCTTCCACTACATAGCGGTCGCCGACAGCCGTTTTGTTGCTCTTCATGCCATGGCTTTCCAATGCTTTATAGAAGCCCATGTTGCTCATGACAGTCGAAACTACGGTATCTTTCTTCAAGCGTCCTTCTGAATGCAGGTGTTTGGCACAAATATACATGATCTGATCGCCATCGACGATCTGGCCTTTTTCATCCACGGCAATCAAGCGATCGCCATCGCCATCGAATGCAAGTCCGATATCGGCGCCTTTGGCAAGAACCAGCTCCGCTAATTTCTCAGGGTGTGTAGAGCCTACTCCAGCATTGATGTTCAAGCCGTTCGGTGAAGCTCCCATTGAGGTGATATCTGCATCCAGGTCCGCAAATACATGCGTAGCCAGCGTAGAAGTCGCACCATGTGCACAATCAAGCGCTACATGGACGCCGTCGAACTCCTCATCGACTGTCTGTTTCAAGTACTGAAGGTATTTCTGGCCGCCTTCGAAATAATCGGTGATGCTGCCAAGATCGCCGCCAGTCGGGCGCGGCAATAGATCTTCTTCGCTGTCAAGCAAAGCTTCAATTTCCGCTTCCTGGGCATCCGACAATTTAAAGCCGTCAGAACCGAAGAATTTGATGCCGTTGTCTTCCACAGGATTATGGGAAGCAGAAATCATGACACCTGCTTCTGCGCTCATGACACGCGTCAAATAAGAGACGCCTGGTGTACTGATGACGCCGAGGCGCATAACTTCCGCTCCTACAGAAAGCAGTCCGGCAGCCAATGCGCCTTCCAGCATTTCACCTGAAATCCGAGTATCGCGGCCAATCAGCACTTTCGGTTTGTCTTTTGCACTTTTCGTTAAGATATATCCGCCAATACGCCCTAATTTAAAGGCCAGTTCAGGTGTCAATTCGCTGTTGGCGACTCCCCGTACTCCATCTGTTCCAAAATATTTTCCCATTCTACTTTTCGCTCCTTCAATCATTTGCTTCTGATTGTTTTAATTAAGCTTCCGCTTTTTATCTTCTTCAAAGCCCTTATGGCGTTGTATCGTCCGTTGATTCAGGATCTTCTGGAATCAGCGCCGCCTCATCGATCACCGTTTCCGCTTCCACCGAGACTTGGCCCGGTGAAACGCCGGAAGCTCCAGAAGGAATTTCCAGCTCCACTTCCACGGTATCATCTTCAGCCGTGACGCTTGACGCTTCCACTTCAATGACATATTCAGTGATTTCATCCACCACCGTTTTCGGACCGAAAATCCGGACTTCTTCCGTGGCCGTGCCCCAGTCATTGATGGTGATGCCTGGACGGGCTTCGCCTATCGGCTCAAGCCTTACCGGCACTAATTTACTGTATTCGACGACATTGACATCCACTTCGACTTCCTGCGGTTCGATTTCCGCATTTTCGAGTTTCGTCAGATCTTCTGCCAATACGCGGACACGTGCACCAGTCGTAAAGGATTCCTTCACTCCCTGTTCGCCCGAGACCGTCGCTTTAACAAAGCTGATGGCGTCAATCATGCTTTTCGGACCGGTCACAGTAACTGTTTCCGGATTGACAGCCACACTTTCCAAAACAAAGCCTTCTGCCAGCATCCGTTCATTTATTTCCGGATCGATGCGGAATTCCTGTGACACCCGCTCTTCAATCACTACATTGACAAACGCGGGGTCGACTCGGATATTTAATTGTTCAGAGAGATTTTCGGTTTGGATTGGGACTTGATGCTCCCCCATCGGCAAATTGCGCAAATCCACAAACAACGTAAAGTCTTCCAATTGGCGCGCTGTCTGTACAATACTGACAGGACCATTGAGATGCAGATCAGCTGTTTTCGGTACACCGCTGACCATCAGGCTATTATCATGGTATACCTCAAGTTCCACATCTTCAATCACTTCCGAGGTCCGGCTATTGTCCGTCGTCCCCGTGGAGTTATCTTCCGCCTGCACCGAAAAGAATAAAAGGAAGGCTAACAGCAGCGCCGTGCTTCGTAAAAACCAGCGATTGTCCATCATCTTATCCATTCTTTTTCCCCCTCCAATTCCACCAGGAAAGAGCGACTTCCTGCTGTTCTGCTCCGAACCAGATCCGGCGCAGCTTCACTTCGAAGTCTTCAAGTGACAAATTGCGGTGCAAATCGCCATTTGCCGTCAGGCTGATGGCGCCTGTCTCTTCCGATACGACAATCGTAATCGCATCGGTCACTTCGCTGATGCCGAGAGCGGCACGGTGACGCGTTCCCAGCTCTTTCGAAATGAACGGACTTTCTGAGAGCGGCAAATAGCAGGCCGCTGCGGCAATCCGGTTTTTTTGTACAATCACCGCTCCGTCATGCAACGGTGTATTCGGGATGAACAAATTGATGATCAACTCAGAGGTAATGTCCGAGTTCATCGGAATGCCAGTTTCAATATACTCGCTCAAACCCGTTTCACGTTCGATCGATATCAATGCCCCGATTCGCCGTTTCGCCATATAGCTGACGGATTTGGACATCGCTTCGATCAAGCGGTTACGCTCAGACTCTTCGTTCAGCGTACTGCTGGAGAACAGCTTGCCGCGGCCCAGTTGTTCGAGCGCACGGCGCAGCTCCGGCTGGAAAATGATGATGATGGCCAGGAAGCCCCATTCGAGTACCTGCTGCATGATCCAGCCGAGCGTTTCCAGGTTGAGTGCCTGTGTCACGAGGCGTGCAATAATAATGACAAAGATCCCTTTCAGCAATTGAACGGCCTTCGTTCCTTTGATGACGGTGATCAATTTATAGATAACGAACCAAACTAATAAAATATCAATAATATTCCCTAGAAGGTCGAGTGGTGTTTGGTCTGTTAAATTCTCCAAAAAAGGCATCTGCAACCCTCGCTTTTCTACATCTGCATATGCATTCAGTATATCATAAGTGAATTGGGCTTGCCTTCATAGAAAAAACCCATCCTTTAGGAGAGGATGGGTTTACTCTTCTATTTGGCTGTCATCTCCATCAAAAATAGCGGCTGCATCTTTAAAACCGTTTTTGATGGTATACCACAGCCATTCGAAAGCTTTGTCGATTTCCTCGATCTCACCGGTGATGACGCCACTCGATGCCATGTATTGGCCATTGACGATCGTCACGTCTCCTTGAAGCTCGCCCTCGACGCGCAAATCACCGTTGCGCACCGTCAGGTCACCAACTACGGTCTGTCCTTCAGGGACGATGACCGTCTGTCCCTCGACCACCAGATTCGGCTGTTTAGTGAACGCAAACTGCTGGTCGTCATTGAAGTTTGTAAATAATGCTGCGCTCATCATCACGCAGAACAGCGCTGCAGCTGCCAGCATCGGATGTCTTTTGAACCAACGCTGGACGCCTGCACGCTGTCTTTCTTTCGGCAGCCTTCCCATTGTCTTCTGGACAAAATCGGATGGCGCTTTTATATGTGATGCACTTTGGACAAATGCAATGGTTCTGCTTAATTCCTGGTACTGCTTTCTGCAATCGCTGCAGCTCTCCAGGTGGTCTCTCAATTGCTGTTCATCAGTTGGATTGATATCTCCATCAAGGTAATCATCCATTAGATGAAGCACATTTTCCGGACACGCATTCATAATGCTCGCCTCCTACAAATTGCTCAATTGCTTGCGAAGAGCTTCTCGCCCACGATGTATACGCGTCTTCACCGTACCCAACGGCAAATCCAAAATTTCACTGATTTCCGCCAGCGGCAATTCTTCAATATACTTTAATACAATAGCGGCACGGTACTTATCTGGCAAGCGGCTAATCTCGTACTGTACCCGCTCCTGCACTTCCATCCGCATTAACTCTTCTTCCGGAAGCTCATCATCATTGGCGATTTTCGAATACATGTTCAAGCCTTCCGTTCCGCGCACTTCTGCATCCAGGTGGTAATCCGGCTTTTTCTTGCGGATCCGGTCGATGCACAGATTTGTGGCGATGCGGTACAGCCAGGTCGAAAATTTCCGCTTCTGGTCAAACGTGTGGATGTTGACATAAGCCCGCATAAAAGCTTCCTGAGCAATATCTTCCGCTTCCTGCTTGTTGCCAAGCATCCGGTAGCAGATCTGATACAGCTGGTGCTGGTAAAGCTCCACGATTTCGGCGAATGCGTTCTGATCGCCTTTTAATACTTTAGCTATTCGTTTATTGACTAACGCATCCATGATCTCATTTCCCTCCGCCTATGCGGCTGTACTTTATATACGTCCCTTAACATGAAAAGTTTCATTTATTTTTTCTTATTCTATCGTATCAGACAATACCCAAATAAATCCAACTAATTTTGTAACGTTTTTAAAATGAAAAAGTTTCCTGTTTGCAGCATAAAAAAACTGCAGACAGCTCGAACGGATCGAGTGTCTACAGCTTGAAAAAATTTGTGCCTGTTTTTGATTATAATAATTTTTCGCCGAACAGCGAACCGATTAACGCAACAGCTACATCAGCTGTCCGATTTTTTTCATCCAGGATCGGATTGACTTCCACAAACTCAGCGGAAGTGACGATGTTTGCATCAAACAGCATTTCCATCGCCAAGTGGCTTTCCCGGTAGCTGATGCCGCCCGGAACCGGTGTGCCGACGCCCGGTGTGTAGATTGGATCGATGCCGTCAAGGTCCAATGACAAATGGACAGCATCCGTTTTGCGTTCCTCTTTTAAATAATGGATCGCATCTTCGATGACCGCATTCATGCCCATTTTATCGATTTCGTGCATGCTGTAGACACGGATGCCGCGTTCTTTGATCAACTGGCGTTCACCAGGGTCAACGGAACGCGCGCCGATGATGACGATATTTTCAGGCTTCACTTTTGGTGAGTAGCCGCGGATGTTCGTCAGTTTTTCATGGCCGAGCCCAAAGCTCGCTGCAAGCGGCATGCCGTGGATATTGCCGGATGGCGACGTATCACTGGTATTCATATCCGCATGCGCATCATACCAGATGACGCCCAGGTTTTCATGGCGTTCGGAAATTCCGGAAAGAGTACCGATGGCAATGCTGTGGTCTCCGCCGAGCACCAATGGGAAATTGCCGGATTCTGCCACTTCAAACACTTTGTCGCCAAGTGCTTCCGTCGCTTCCGTAATCGCTTTCAAATTACGCAAGTTCGTTGATGTATCGACGCTGCCGTCTGCTTTGCCGATTTGGATATCCCCTTCATCCGAAACAGTATGGCCCAGGTTTTCAATGCGGTCCACGACACCCGCATAACGGATCGCGCTTGGTCCCATGTCGACGCCACGGCGATTTTGCCCATGGTCCATTGGAACTCCGATAATAGATATATTTAATTTATTCATTATTTTATACCCCCTTAGCAAGATAGACTCATTGTAACCGCTAAGGTCTCTTTGGCTCAACCGTACAAAATCAGGTATATTTATTCACTTTTTTTGCGAGATCTTTTTTCACTTTCGGCCAGTCCCGATCAATAATAGAATAAACCACGGCGTCTCTTGACTTGCCCGTCGAGCGGATGCGTTCATTGCGCAGGACGCCTTCTTTTACAGCCCCAATACGTTCAATGGCCTTTTGTGAAGGGACATTTTCGGCATCTGTTTTGAATTGGACCCGGATCATGCCGCGCTCTTCAAAGCAATAACTCAGCAATGCACGCTTGACTGCCGTATTGACATGCGTTCGCTGAGCGGACTGCGCATAAAAAGTGGCGCCGATTTCACAGCTTTTATTGGCCTCATCAATTGCATATATGCGTGTCGTCCCCAGAATATCACCCGTTCCCGGGTTTTCCACCGCAAAAATAAGGACATTCGATTGGTTCAGACCCGCTTCCAGCCACGCCACCATATCTTCGAAAACCTCGACTTTATTGAGCATATGCTCAAAGATCTTCGGTGTATACAAAGCCCATAACGCTTCAAAATCATCCCTCTTCAATAAACGTAAACGAACACCATCCGATTCAATAATCATCCCGATCTCTCCTTTTAAGTAAAATATACCGATTGGATGCGCTGCAAGAAATCCTGCTCAAGCGCTCCCATGTGTTTCGTCAAAAAATAAGTGGAGACGACGGGTAGAGGAAACAAGTCGAAATGCGCTTCCATCAAGCGCCCTTCGACCAGCTCCCGACGGACCATCGATTTGGGCAAAAAAGAAGCACCTAAACCTTCCTGGATAAACCGTTTGGCAATATACGCCTGCGTCACTTTCATCGTCCGGATACCAGGCACATACAGACGCAGCTGCCCCAACAGCTCTTCCCAAAAAACGGGGTGATGGTGCGTAAACAATACAGATGTCCGTAAGGTCCTTTCCACTGAAACCGCAGGCCCCGTCTCATCATCATAGGCATCTCTTGGAAGGATGAACAGCAGTGGATCGTCGTAGACCACAAGCTGTGCAATGCCGCGCCTACTCGGCGGCAAGGCAGAGATTCCGGCTGATACCTGCTCCGAATCAACCAAAGCTTCGATCTGTTCGGATTCTTCCACCCGGATCACCAGCTCCACTTCCGGATGCTCCCCTATGAATGCTTTCAAAATATAAGGCAAGATCGTTTCTGCCATTAAAGGAGAAATCGCTAAGGTCCATTTTTTGCGGTAGCCCTGGGCGAATGAATGCAGCTCTTCCACACTGTCATCCAGCTGTTCAAGCACCTTTTCTGCTTTCTCCTTAAAATAACGCCCTTCCTCGGTCAATGACACCCGGTTATGGCTGCGTTTGAATAAGGAGAGGCCTAAGCTTTCCTCCAATAAGCGGATATGGACGGTGACACTAGGTTGTGACATCATCAGGCGTTCCGAGCTCATTCTGAAATTCAAGGTTTCTGCAGCGTCCACGAAGGTTCTTAACCACTGGACTTCCATGACATCCCCCATCTCGATTACTATTCTTAATTGTCTCAATTATATATCTTTAATTTTTTTTATCAAATCCGAAGAGTAAACTAAAAGAAAAAGGAGGAATTCCACATGTTTCAGCAAGGATTGAAAGGTGTAGTAGCCGTCCAAACAGCCATTGCTTCTGTAGATGGGGAGCGGGGAGAACTGCGTTACCGGGGACATTTGGTGGAAAGCGTTATAGAAGGCAGATCATTCGAAGAAACAGCTTATTTTCTCTGGCACGGCAAGTGGCCCGATGCTGAGCAGTTGAAACAGCTTCAGCAACAATTGGCTGCCCACCGTAAACTTCCGGCGCATATTGCTGACATTGCACAGCTGCTGCCAAAAGAAACCTCTTTGATGGACGCCGTTCGGACATTGGTATCTGCTTATTCGCATAGCGAATTCCAATCTCTCTCTTCCGCAGAACAAGCCATTGCACTGACAGCTGCCCTGCCGGTGATGACCGCTTCATTTTACCGCATTCAAAACGGTCAGGAGCCGATTGCACCCCGAAGTGATTTGGGGCACACTGCGAACTACTTATGGATGATCAACGGCCAGGAACCGACCGGCGCACAAACGGAAGCACTCGAGACCTATTTGAAGCTGACCATGGAGCACGGCATGAACGCTTCGACCTTTGCAGCACGCGTCACCATCTCTACGGAATCCGATCTCGTATCAGCCATCACCTCTGCTCTCGGTGCTATGAAAGGTCCCCTTCACGGAGGCGCTCCATCCGGTGTCATCGACCTGCTCGATGAAATGAAGACCGAAGACCACATCGATGCCGTGATTTCAGAAAAGCTGGACCGCGGCGAAAAGATCATGGGATTCGGCCACCGGGTCTACCGGACAGAAGATCCCCGGTCGATTGTTCTCCGCAAAAAATGTCTGGAGTTGCAGGGGAAAGATCCATGGCTCGACTTGGCGGCGGCTGCCGAGACCCGCATCATCGAGCTGCTGAACGAGCGCAAGCCGGGGCGTGCTCTGTATACCAATGTAGAATTTTATGCCGCAGCCATCATGCGGTCGATTGCCATGCCGACAGGGCTGTTTACACCGACATTCAGCGTGGCGCGCATTGTCGGCTGGACCGCGCATTCACTGGAACAACAAGAAAACAACGTGATTTTCCGGCCACAGTCCGAATACATCGGAAACTAAAAAAAAGCCGTATCCAAGTTAATGGATACGGCTTTTTTACACATGGATAGTACAAATACACATGGAACAATGGAGCCTAGGGGGCTCGAACCCCTGACCTCGTCACTGCCAGCGACGCGCTCTCCCAGCTGAGCTAAGGCCCCGCGCTGAACAGGCGCAAGGAATTTGAAAATGAGCCATGAAGGATTCGAACCTTCGACCCTCTGATTAAAAGTCAGATGCTCTACCAGCTGAGCTAATGGCTCATAGTAAAAAAATGGCTGGGGTACCTGGATTCGAACCAGGGCATGACGGGATCAAAACCCGTTGCCTTACCGCTTGGCTATACCCCATAGCTATAAGAAACTGGTGGTGGGGGGCAGATTCGAACTGCCGAACCCGAAGGAGCGGATTTACAGTCCGCCGCGTTTAGCCACTTC